>NZ_JANQDF010000098.1:0-7686 GCF_029891675.1 Anabaenopsis tanganyikae CS-531 | reverse complement strand
ACAGGGAACAGGGAACACACCGAACAGAGATTAAGAAGGAATATTCAGGCATTTTCTTCAATAACCAACATTATTTCCCTTATACGGTAAGCCTTTTCGGATTTTATCAAAACAATTTAGCATATTAGGTACTGAAGAACCGGAAATTAAAGAATACTATCAAATTCAGTTAAAATGAAAAAAAAGGCATCTACAAATATGGTGAAAAACCCAAAAGATGTCAACTTAAGTAGCCACACAGCTAAGTATAACCTTAGCCAAGGTGGGTAGGGGAGCTTTGACACTCCCAAAACAATATTATTTACTTAATCTAATAGATTAAGTAAATCACGTTGTAAACGTTGCGTAGCATAGCTTGGCCCTGCGTAGCAACATCAGTTTAGAATCCCCTGTGTTTTAACCAGGGGAGATGTCAAATTTTCCATTCCCCATTCCCCATGATTCAATAGAGATAGTGCTTTATTCTGGAGAAAAATCAATGTTTGGAGTCATAGCTTATATTGGCTTTTTAGCTTTATTCATGGGCGTAGCCGTAGGTCTGCTGTTCGGTTTGCGTGCTGTTAAACTAATTTAAGCCTCTCCCAATCTTTCCTCTCCTTACCTTGGTAAGGAGAGGAGATGGGGTTTGTATATTTCAGATTGTATCTGATTTAACAAAATTTATGGATAAGAGAAGTATATTTAATTATAAAAATAATTGCGGTTATTCCGTATTCAATAATCGAACCTGAGAAAAATCATAAAATTTGGTTATGGCTTGCACAATAGATTATGTGTAAGACTAGGAAGCTACCTCGATCTATATTTCTTCTGGAAATATGGATATGAAATTTAACGGGAGGTCAGGTAATGGCTATCGCCACCATTAATCCCGCCACCGGGGAGACAATCAAAGTCTTTGAGCCTCTCAAGGATGCAGAAATTGCCTCTAAACTGGATTTGGCTGGTCAGACTTTTGCACAGTACCGCCACACAACTTTTTCTGAGCGATCGCAATGGCTAGAAAAAGCTGCCACCATTTTACAGCAAGAAAAAGCTGATTTTGCTCAAATAATCACCCTGGAAATGGGTAAACCTTATCAAGCGGCGATCGCAGAAGTAGAAAAATGCGCCCTGGTTTGTCAATACTACGCTGAACAAGCACCGAGTTTTCTGGCTGATGTTCCCATCCCCACCGATGCTAGTCATAGTTTTGTGCGCTATGATCCTTTGGGTGTAATTCTGGCTGTAATGCCGTGGAATTTCCCCTTTTGGCAGGTGTTTCGTTTTGCCGCCCCCACCCTGATGGCGGGAAATGTCGGCTTACTGAAACACGCTTCTAATGTCCCCCAGTGTGCCTTGGTAATTGAAGATATTATCCGCCGGGCTGGTTTTCCTCCAGGCGCTTTTCAAGCACTGTTAATCGGTGCGGCCAAAGTTGCCGATATCATAGCTGATCACCGGGTGAAAGCTGCCACTTTAACTGGAAGTGAACCAGCGGGAGCATCCCTGGCAGCCGCCGCGGGTCAACAAATCAAAAAAACTGTTTTAGAATTGGGGGGTAGTGACCCATTTATTGTTTTAGAAAGTGCTGATTTAGAAACCGCCGTTACCATGGCGACTACAGCCCGGATGTTGAATAATGGGCAATCTTGCATAGCAGCAAAACGCTTTATTATTGTGGAGTCCATCGCGCCTGAGTTTGAAAATTTACTTCTAGATAAATTTGAGGCGCTCAAAGTAGGCGACCCCATGCAGCCGGATACGGATATAGGGCCATTAGCAACCCCTGGTATTCTCCAAGACTTACATCAACAGGTGCAAACTGCCATTAAAAGTGGCGGTAAACTCCTTACCGGTGGACATCCTTTATCACATCTGGCGGGTAACTTTTACCCGCCCACTATCATTACAGATATCCCCCCAGATAGTGCGATCGCCCAGGAAGAATTTTTTGGGCCAGTTGCCCTGTTATTCCGTGTACCAGATATTAATGCCGCCATTCGACTAGCTAATGCTACACCTTTCGGCTTAGGTGCTAGTGCTTGGACTAATAATCATCAAGAATGCGATCGCCTAATCTCCGAAATCGCAGCAGGTGCTGTATTTATCAATAGCATGGTTAAATCTGACCCCCGCTTACCTTTTGGTGGGATTAAGCGGTCTGGATACGGCAGAGAGTTGAGTATTCAAGGTATACATGAGTTCGTCAATGTAAAAACCGTGTGGGTGAACTAATTTAGTCATTAATTGTGGGGTATTGGCAGATATTTAACTCTTCCAATACTCAGTCCCCAGACTTATTTATAACCAGCGAGGAAATCAAATGAATACAGCTGAATTATTGGTGCGGTGTCTAGAAAACGAAGGGGTACAATATGTTTTTGGTCTTCCTGGTGAAGAGAACCTGCACGTTTTAGAAGCACTGAAACATTCTTCCATTCAATTCATTACCACTCGTCATGAACAGGGTGCAGCATTCATGGCTGATGTCTACGGACGCTTGACAGGTAAAGCTGGAGTTTGCCTTTCTACCCTGGGGCCTGGTGCTACAAATTTAATGACTGGGGTAGCAGATGCTAACCTCGATGGTGCGCCTTTAGTCGCAATTACTGGTCAGGTGGGAACCGATAGAATGCACATCGAATCCCATCAATATTTGGACTTGGTAGCAATGTTTGCCCCAGTAACTAAGTGGAATAAACAGATTGTGCGCCCCAGTATTACACCGGAGGTGGTACGTAAAGCATTTAAGCGATCGCAAACTGAAAAACCCGGCGCAGTTCACATTGATTTACCAGAAAATATTGCAGCTATGCCTGCAGAAGGCAAACCCTTACAAAGGGATAATATCGAAAAAACCTATGCTTCCTTTGCTTGTATTCGGGCAGCAGCGGCAGCCATTTCCCAAGCAGTTAACCCCATTATTCTAGTAGGTAATGGAGCAATTCGCGCTCATGCCAGTGATGCAGTTACCCAATTTGCCAGCCAAATGAATATACCTGTTGCTAATACTTTTATGGGTAAGGGCGTAATTCCTTATACTCATCCATTGACATTGTGGTCAGTGGGATTACAGCAAAGAGATTTCATTACTTGTGGCTTTGATCATACAGATTTGGTAATTGCCATTGGCTATGATTTAATCGAATTCTCCCCCAAAAAATGGAATCCTCAAGGTAATATTCCCATTATTCATATTGCAGCCAACTCAGCCGAAATTGACAGCAGTTATATTCCCGGTGTGGAAGTACTCGGAGATATTTCCGATTCCCTCAATGAAATTTTAAAATTGGCAGATAGACAGAGTAAACCTAATCCCTATGCGATCGGCTTAAGGGCAAATATTCGTGCTGATTACGAACAGTACGCCCACGATGATGGTTTTCCCATTAAACCCCAAAAATTAATTTATGACTTACGCCAAGTTATGGGGCCCGATGATATCGTCATTTCTGATGTGGGCGCACATAAAATGTGGATTGCTAGACATTATCACTGTCATAGTCCCAATACTTGCTTGATTTCTAATGGTTTTGCCGCCATGGGAATTGCTATTCCTGGCGCTTTAGCAGCAAAACTGGTTTATCCTAACCGCAAAGTTGTAGCTGCTACTGGAGACGGTGGCTTTATGATGAATTGTCAGGAATTAGAAACAGCCTTACGAGTCGGTACTCCCTTTGTCACCTTAATTTTTAATGATGGTGGCTATGGGTTAATTGAATGGAAACAAGAAAATCAATTTGGCAAAGGTAACTCATCTTTTGTCCATTTTGGTAATCCTGATTTTGTCAAACTAGCGGAAAGCATGGGTTTAAAAGGTTACAGGGTTGAATCTGCTACTGATTTAATCCCCGTACTTAAAGAAGCCCTCAACCAAGATGTACCTGCTGTTATCGATTGTCCCGTAGACTACCGCGAAAATCACCGCTTTAGCCAAAAAGCCGGGGAATTAAACTGCACAGTCTAGTCAGCGATGCTAAAATTTAGCATTGGCATGATTAGGTTCATTGAGTGCATTTAGATCCATTTAGAACCCGGACTTCTTTCATAAATTCCCAACTCTTGGGTCTGCTTACAGAAGTCCGGGATCTGAAAGGTAAATATTGTAATATGGGGGTTTTGCCTAACCTCATAATTACAAGGAAACTGCGCCAAACCCTAGTCCTCATCGAGTGCGGGGAAAGCTTCCTCAAACCGCCACAAATCATCTTTATTGTTGAGAAACCAGATTCTAGTTTCCGGACTTAATCGACTCCAAATAATATCACCAGGAATGTGGGGAGAAGCATACTGATATTGCAGTCCCAGATCCTTTAAATTTTGCTCAACATCATGGGGAATGCCAAAATCCTGCCAGTTAACTTGTACATGTCTACCTGTTAGCCCCGCAGCAGGGTCAAAAATTAACTGGGCGGCTCTAATTAAATCAGCAAAATGTTTGGGTTTCAGACTAGCTATCTGCTGAATCTGGCTGGGTTGGTTATGCTCTTGAGACATTGTGACTGAAATTGGGTAAAAATTGGTTATTTCTGAAAATTAACAGCAGAGATTTTCACCCCAACCCCTTCATTTTAGCGCAGCAGAACTTCGGAGGAATAGTTTAACTCAACAATCTATTCATCTGTGTGGATCTGTGTCCATCTGTAGTGATTGTTAACCTGCCTTGATGGAAATGAAATACACAATTGATCACATCACATAAATGTTGTGGGATCGGCATCGTAACCGCCTGGGGAGTTACTCTTACATCCTCTCTAAAACTGGAATCCCCAGCAAATCTAATCCCAACTTTAAAGTTCTAGCTGTCAAATCACACAAGATTAACCGGGATGTCCGCAGTGGTTCCTCAGCCTCCAGTACCCTTACCCCCTGGTTACGATCATAAAACTGATTAAACTTTTTACTTAACTCATACAAATATTCACATAATCGATTAGGTAGTAATTCTTGCTCAACAGTAGTAATCACCTCATCTAACTGTAATAAATACTTAGCTAAAGCTAACTCAGTTTGATGCTGTAACAACACCTGAACATTGTCTCCTAACTCGCTAAAATTAATTCCACCCTTGCGGCTAATCCCCTGAATCCGTGCATAAGCGTACAACATATAGGGTGCAGTATTACCCTTAAGATCCAACATCTTGTCGTAGCTGAAAATATAATCACTGGTACGGTTTTGGCTTAAATCAGCATATTTTACGGCACTGATACCAACTACCTGAGCAACTTCACTAATAAATTCTTCAGGTTCTGGGCGTTCTTCTTCTTTTAATCTACCTTCTAAATCTGTACGGGCGCGAATCACAGCTTCATCTAATAAATCCCGTAATCTGACGGTATCACCTGCACGAGTTTTAAATTTTTTCCCATCTTCTCCTAAGACCAAACCAAAGGGAACATGAACCAGTTCTACATGATCAGGAACCCATCCCGCCTTACAAGCAACTTGGAAGAATTGGGCAAAGTGGTTACTTTGTCCAGAATCTGTCACATAAATTATGCGTTGGGCTTGATCTTCTTGAATTCGGTAACGCAAAGCTGCTAAATCTGTTGTGGCGTAGTTATAACCACCATCGGATTTTTGTACAATCAAAGGGAGTGGCTCACCTTCTCTGTTAGTGAAGCCTTCTAAGAAAACTACCTTAGCCCCTTGATTCTCCTCCAGTATCCCTGATGTGGCTAAATCCTCCACTACAGAGGAAAGTAAAGGATTATAGAAAGATTCTCCCCGTTCATTTAATTGCACATCCAGCAGGTCATAAATTACCTGAAATTCTCGGCGTGACTGTTCGCACAGTAGTTTCCAAGCATGAAGGGTGTCTTCTGCACCTGCTTGTAATCTCACGACTTCCTTTCTTGCTGAATCTTGAAAACTTTCGTCTTCATCAAAGCGCTGTTTAGCTTGGCGGTAAAAATTGACTAAATCACCAATATTTAAAGCATTCGCAGTGGTCAGGGCTTCCGGGTAAACTTCTCTCAGGTAGGTAATTAACATCCCAAACTGTGTACCCCAATCACCGACATGATTTAACCGCAAAACATCATGACCCCGAAATTCTAAAATCCGGGCGATCGCATCACCAATGATTGTAGAGCGCAAGTGTCCGACGTGCATTTCTTTAGCAATATTCGGACTGGAAAAATCGACAATTTCTCGTTTTGGTGTTTCCGTCTTTGGGATTCCCAGTCTGGAATCTGCTTGAATGGTGTTGAGTTGTGTTTCTAGGTAGGAAGTTTTCAGCTTGAGATTGATAAAACCAGGCCCTGCTATTTCTGGTGTTTCGCAAAACTCGGATACATCTAGTTTCTCCACAATAGCAGAGGCGATCGCCCTGGGTTGCTGTCCTAACTTTTTACTCAGCGACAAAGCCATATTTGCTTGATAGTCACCAAATTTAGGATTACTCGCAGTCACCAAAATCGGGTCTACTCCGGCGTAGTCACCGCCAAAAGCAGCCACTAAAGCCTGCTGAAGTTTCAGTTTTAGTTGTTCTTGTGTAGCGTTCATATATTAATGTTATCTGTTTATGGGAGGCTATTGGCTCCCTAATGGTGAGACTTTCTGTAAAACTTGACTATTTTAGCTCTAACTAGTACGGATTAAGCCACGCTACGCTATCGGGCGATTGATTTACCTGAAATTTTCATACTTAAATCTAACCACTTGGATTGAGTAATGGGCGCACTACTAGATATATAGTCAACCCCGGTCTCAGCAATAGTGCGAATAGTCTCTAGGGTCACATTTCCCGAAGCTTCAATTTTCACCCTAGTATTCTGCTGACGGATTAACTGCACCGCCTGACCCATCATCTGCACAGGCATATTATCCAACATAATAATGTCCGCCTGATGTTCTAATGCGGCTGTCACTTGTTCTAGGGTTTCCGTCTCTACTTCAATAGTCAGAGGATAGGGTATCTGGGAACGAATGCGGGTAATGGCTTCACCAATTCCGCCAGCAGCAGCAATGTGATTATCTTTAATCATGACAGCATCATCTAAGCCCATGCGGTGATTTATCGCTCCACCTACCGCAGATGCGTACTTTTCTAATAATCTCAGCCCTGGTGTAGTTTTGCGGGTGTCCACAAACTGAGCCGGTAAATCTGCTATTTGCTCTACATATATATGTGTGAGAGTAGCAATTCCACTCAACCCCATGGCCAAGTTCAGCGCCACCCGTTCACCCATGAGCAGCGCATCTAGGGAACCATCAATTTCTGCTATGACTTGTCCTGGTTCACACTTTTCACCATCAGGGACAAGAGCCACAAAATTTACTTTTTCATTCAAAAGTTCAAATACCCTGGCTGCAACTGGTAACCCCGCAATTATCCCCGATGCTTTAGCCAGCCATGTAGCTCTTCCCCTGGTTCCATGTTCCCATAACAGAGATTGAGTAGTGCGATCGCCCCGACCAATATCTTCTACCAACCAGCCACGCAGTAAAGGATCTAGAACTACCCTTGGCGGTAAAACACCGAATTTACTCACAACTTAGTTACTTTTATTTTGATTTACAGACCAATTATACCTCAAAAGGCTTGCTATATAAGACTTTCAGAGAGATGAAAAAAAATCTGCAAAAATTAGAAAAAAAGAGTTGACAAAGCTAGAGACAGTAGCTATATTGGATAAGTGCCTGAGAGACAAGCGCTGCAAAGCGGAGTCCGAGGGAACACCGAACCATGAAAATATT
>NZ_JANQDF010000097.1:0-9723 GCF_029891675.1 Anabaenopsis tanganyikae CS-531 | reverse complement strand
ACTCACTGCTTGGGCTGTGTAAACTAATAAATGTCTACCTTTTTCTTTGTGTTTATATTTGGGTAGTTTCGGTCTACCTAAAAACTTAGATTTATCTTCTGCATAAGCTTTAATTGCTGCAAAAAAAGAATACCAGTTGCGCTGTAGCCCTAATAATACTTGTTGGGCAACTTTGGCTGGTAAGGTTTGGTATGGTTCTGTTGATTTTAATTGTTTTGCTAAATAATTGTAATCGAGGTATTTTTGAGCAAAGATAAAACTTTGGCGAATGTGAAAGTTAGCATAATTGTAGAGGTTTTTGGCAGCAAAACATAATTGATCAATCTCCTGATAATGGGGATGATTTCTTTGAATGATATGCCGCTCCACAACTTGCATATATGATACACATGCAAAACATCATATATAATAACATTATTTTGTAGTTGTGTCAATCAATTGTTAATATCTGAATATATATGACTATATTTTTGTTATTCAAACCCAATACTGTTGTTGCAGCCATCCCCACTCCTTTAGGTAGCAAAAATCAATGAGTGCAGTAGCGTCAAGAATGGTACCCTTAAGCGATCGCATAAACCTGATTCTCTTGACGACGCACCCGTAGTTTTTCCACAGTTAAATTGAGCAGTTCTGCTGCTTTGATTTCCGAAATTTTGCCCATTTTCAAACATTGCCAAATTAGACATTCATAACGTTCATTTTCTGGGTATTCTTCTATTCCAATGGCTGGTGGTAATTCCATTGAGTTTTGCAAAGATTCACCATGATGTTTCTTTTGATAAATTGCACAAATTTTAGCTTTTTCTTTAGCAAATTCAATGATTCCCATCGCTGCTAAACGATTCAAAATAACTAAATAACTTACCCGAAAATGCCGTTTGAGTTTGACAACATCTTGGGTGAGCGCGTACATCCGCTCAAATTCAGCTTGAGGTACAAGTAAGTGACTGGCAAAATAATCAGCTACCTTTTCCCGTGCCTTTTCTTCTGTTTTGCTTCCTGACTCAACTAAGGTATCTTGGTATTCTACGCGGTGAAATATGAGGTGTCCAATTTCATGAGCAAGGGTAAACAATTGACGTTCAATAGTGATGTTGTGGGTGTTGACTAAGACAAATGCGCCTTCAATATCACTGCAAGCACTCACACCAAAGAAACCTTTGATGGGAATGGGTTGACGTACAACTTTTAAACCGATTTCTTCTACAGATTGAAATAAGTTGGCAATGGGGGCTTCACCCAAGCCGAGACGATGACGAAATAAAGCAGCTATTCCCTGAATGCGCTTTTCGTTCCCTTCTACTTGGTGACAAGGTGTACTTTCTGGGGTGTAAGTAGGTAAGCCAACGGCTTGTTCTAGGGCGTGATAAGTTTGCAGGATTCGTAACACCTGGGCTGCAAACTGGGGGGTTTTGTCAAAAGAGCCATGGGCGCGGAACCGGAAGTTAAGCAGTCCTTCACTGGGAGGACGTAGCAGATCATCAAGTGTTACACCCAAAACACGGGCCAGGGCTGAGAGGATTTTGCTGTCTGGTAAGGTTTTGGCGTTTTCGTAGTTGTTGATGCTCTGACGAGTTACAGAGGCTTGTTCTGCAAGTTGCTCTTGAGACAAGCCCACACTTTTGCGGTAGCGGAGGATGTTAGCAGCAATGATTTCTTTCATGGCTGGTTTTTAACAGCGTTTTCTGTTAGGCTCAGGGAATATGTCAAAACTATTAAGTGTACTTTCTCTAATTATAATGGAAAAATGTAAAAGCGATTTTACATGGATTTGAAGTACATCATTATTAATAATGACAACAGATACCATACTTACCCGTAATCTGTTGTCAAAAATCCCTTACCATCCTCATAGATCAACTGGTGGTTGAATCTTGGGAAGCACCGCAATGATGACAATGTGGTAAATACTTATAGGTTAAATTGTGGCAATTGGGACATTCAACATATTGATAATAACCACAATGGGGACAGTAGGCATCATGATTGCGGATTTTTTTCGCACAGTTAATACAGCGTGATTCCTGGACTCTCCTAACTGCTTGGGCTTTGGTATTCAAAATAACTCTTTGAAAAACCTGGATAATGCCAAAACCTACTACGGGAATTAACAATATGTAAACATAACTAATCAGGAACAGCAACCCGCCGAGTATTCTGCTGACGATATTAAATATAAATTGAAATAACACCCCAACTTGCAGAAATTCAAAGACTTTCAGAATTAAGGGTATAAAGAATATTACCAGCAAATGCCAACTAATTAAAGATATTAACCCATATTCTCGGCGTTCAGAAAATTTATGAACTGAAAAAGCGATTAAAATTAGCGGTACCAAAAACAAAGACTGCAAAATCAGTTTAATACTGGGATACCAAAATAAAGCCCGCTGATAATTTACTTCTACTGGTTTAAAATTATTATCCTGCTTGAGAAACTCTATAAAATTAGTGCTTTCTGGTTTAGTAATAATTTGAGTTTTTAATTGACTAATTTCAGCTTTTAGTGTAGAAATTTGCCGGCTATTCGCATCTAAATTTTGTTTAGCTTTGGCTGCATCTACTAAGCTAATTGACTGGTCTCTGGGTAATTCAGCAATTTTTTCTAAAAGTGTGGTGGGGTATTCAGCCCGAATCTGGCTATTAGTTTCTGTTAATTGATTTACCTTTGCTTGTTGCTGCTCAATACTTTTAAGAGTTTTCTGGTTTTGAGGATTGTTAATTTTGTCTTGATATCTGCTATATTCTAAACAAGTTGGAGACACTTTACCTAAATGTCTCTGTTCTACTTCTTGGTAAATTTGCTCTTGGCTGGGTTGATCAGGGCTTTGGGATAATGAACTGTTGATAATGTTAAAGTCTTTATCTACATTGTCTTGGTTTCTGTAGTCTTGCCATGGTGAATAACAGGGATAAGCCTGGTATGGGCTGATATACCATGT
Organism: Anabaenopsis tanganyikae CS-531; assembly: GCF_029891675.1. Taxonomy (NCBI): domain Bacteria; kingdom Bacillati; phylum Cyanobacteriota; class Cyanophyceae; order Nostocales; family Nodulariaceae; genus Anabaenopsis; species Anabaenopsis tanganyikae. The sequence goes on along the minus strand of NZ_JANQDF010000097.1, from coordinate 6,778 downwards.
ACTAATATCACTCAATCCTGTAAAGACATTGATTAATATGAAAATGTCAATCACTATAATCACTACTAAACTGACTGTATTTAGTGGTTGATTGTTGATTTTTCTAGACTTACTCCAAAACCGGCGAATTTTATTGAGCATAATGTTGTTCAATATAGTAGGTGATAGTAGGTGATTTTTAATGTCAACTATCAAATCAGTACCATATATCTGATCTTATGGTAATTTATGTTACATAATTTAACCTTCTGTACTGCCAAGATAGGATAAATGAATAGGCTTATGCAAATATGGCTGATTAATTTTTAGACTCTATTAAGACCCTATTATATGGTAATTTGATTTCTGGGGTGATTTAGCTTATTTACATTTGGGTGCGGTTATGAGGAAATTAATCAGACGTATTTTGATGTTGACTAGAGATGAAAATTTCATGCACGTCATTGAAATTGTGGAGGTGATAGTATCTAAAATTCTATCTATCTTGATGGTATTAGTGATTTTGGTGGCCATCCTAGATTTAGGATTTTTTATAATTAAGGAAGTATTAACTACCCCCTATGGCTATATTAATACGAAATTATTTCACGTCTTTGGGCTATTTTTAAATATATTAATTGCTTTAGAAATATTAGAAAATATTACAGCTTATCTGAGGAGACACGTTTTTCAAGTAGAGTTAGTTATTGTCACCTCCCTAATTGCTGTATCTAGAAAAATTATTATTTTAGATTTAGAGAAGGTGCGGGGGGTTGACATCATTGGTTTAGGTTTAGCTATTCTGGCCTTATCTATGAGCTATCTAATTATTCGTTTTAGTAATTCTCGCGGAAATTAAGAGCCATGAAACATCTGGCGGATGTGGGGTTATAGAGCAACTGGGGTATTTTATAATACTAAAGTATTTATGTAATTAAAATATTAAATAAATATTAAATAAATATTAAATAATTGTATATTGGTCAAAAAGTATGCTTAGTTTTTCTGCCCTTCCTGTACTACCAGCAGTTTTAGCCCTGAATGAGAATATATACTTATTGGTGATCAGGCCGGGAGATGACAAATTCTACATACTTCTTAATAAATTAACAGAGTAACCGCAAAACGTTCTAATCTAAAGCTAACTGGGTTAATTTACTGGCAGTTTTGCAGGCGGTACTCCTAATGCATAATCACACCTATGTGTCAAGCCTCAAAACAACCCAGACTTAACACATAAATAATTATCATGGGAGTTTTACAAATTCGATGAGTGTTAAGGCAAGTGGTGGAAGCTCAGTTGCGCGTCCGCAACTGTATCAAACCCTGACTGTATCAACAATTTCCCAAGCGGAACAACAAGACCGCTTTTTGGGTAGAGGTGAACTAAGCGAACTGGCTAGCTATTTTGCCTCTGGTGCGAAACGTTTAGCAATTGCGCAAACCCTGACAGAAAACTCTGAGATTATCGTATCTCGTGCGGCTAACCGGATTTTTGTGGGTGGTTCACCCATGGCGTTCTTAGAAAAGCCCAAAGAACCAGAGCTAGCAATGGCTACTGCAGGGACTAGCGCTGAGGGAAGTGTCGCCGAAGGAATGAAACTAGGGACTGTCACCTACGTTGAAACTCGTGGCGGGTTCCTAGAAAATCTCCGTTCTATCTTTAACTCTTCTGCAGGCGGTCCCACACCTCCGGGTTTTAGACCCATCAACGTCGCTCGTTATGGTCCGAGCAACATGGCCAAGAGCTTGCGGGATTTGTCCTGGTTCTTGCGCTATGCTACCTATGCGATTGTGGCTGGTGACCCGAATATCATCGTGGTGAATACACGGGGTTTGCGGGAAATCATCGAAAATGCTTGCTCTACAGAAGCTACCATTGTGGCTTTGCAGGAAATTAAATCAGCTTCCCTGTCTTATTTCCGCAAAGATGCTGAGGCCACAGAAATTGTGTCTCAATACATGGATGTATTGCTCACAGAGTTCAAAGCACCTACACCTTCTAACAAGCTGCGTCAACGTCCTTCAGCAGACCAACAAGGGTTACAACTGCCACAAATTTACTCTGTAGCAGCAGAAAGAAGACCTAAGTTTGCTATGAAGCCTGGTTTATCAGCTAGTGAAAAAATTGAGGTCATCAAAGCAGCCTATCGGCAAATTTTTGAGCGTGATATTACCCGCGCTTATAGCTTGTCAATCTCTGACCTAGAATCTAAGGTCAAAAATGGCGATATCTCCATGAAGGAGTTTGTCCGCCGTCTCGCTAAATCTCCCCTTTACCAAAAACAGTTTTACCAGCCTTTTATTAACAGCCGTGTTATTGAATTAGCTTTCCGTCACATTTTGGGACGGGGGCCAAGCAGCCGGGAAGAGGTACAAAAATACTTTGGAATCATTTCTAATGGTGGTCTACCAGCTTTAGTAGATGCTTTGGTAGATTCTCAGGAATACGGCGATTACTTTGGGGAGGAAACAGTACCCTACCTGCGTGGTCTGGGTCAGGAAGCCCAAGAATGTCGTAACTGGGGACCCCAGCAAGACCTGTTTAAGTACAGCGCGCCTTTCCGCAAAGTACCTCAGTTTATTACTACCTTTGCAGCTTACGAACAGCCACTACCAGACCAACATCCTTATGGTTCTGGTAATGACCCATTGGAAATTCAATTTGGGGCGATTTTCCCGAAAGAAACCCGCAACCCCAGCAGTAGTCCGGCTCCTTTTGGGAAGGATACCCGCCGCATCTTGATTCACCAAGGTCCTGGTATTAATAACCAATTAAGTAATCCCAAGGCGCGGGGCGAAGCTCCGGGAACTTTGGGGCGCAAGGTGTTTAAACTTGACCAAATCCCCGCGACTCTCAGCAGAACGGGTGGACAGGGTGTGAGCGTCAAGTTCTCGGAAAGCTCTACCCAAGCAGTCATTAAAGCTACTTACCTGCAAGTTTTTGGCCGTGATGTTTACGAAGGTCAACGGCTGAAGGTGGCAGAAATTAAGCTGGAAAATGGCGAAATTTCTCTGCGAGAGTTTGTGCGGATGTTGGCGAAGTCGGATTTATTCCGCAAGATGTACTGGACATCTCTGTATGTTTGTAAATCTATTGAGTACATCCACCGCCGTTTGTTAGGTCGTCCGACTTACGGTCGTCAAGAGAATAACAAGTATTTTGACATTGCTGCTAAGAAGGGCTTCTACGCTCTGGTAGATGCTATCCTCGATACTCCAGAGTACAGCGAGGCCTTTGGTGAGGATACGGTACCTTATGAACGCTATTTAACTCCGGCGGGTGTGTCTTTACGCCATCTGCGGGTTGGTAGTATTCGCGAAGATGTGGGTACTGGTAAGGTTGAGAAGGTGGAAACACCACGGTTTGTGGAACTGGGTACAGTTAAGGAAAACCGCACAGAACCAGATATTCAATTCCGCATTAATCAAGGTGTTACCAAGAAGCGCGAACAAACCAAGGTCTTTAAGTTGGTAGCAAATACCATCAATAAGGTGGCGGTGCAAACTGTGATTAGTGCTGCTTATCGCCAAATCTTTGAACGGGATGTTGCGCCCTACATCGTCAAGAATGAGTTTACAGCTTTGGAAAGTAAGCTGGGCAATGGCGAAATTAGTGTGAAGGAATTTATTACAGGTCTGGGTTACTCTAACCTGTATTTGAAGGAGTTCTATACACCTTATCCCAACACCAAGGTAATTGAGTTGGGTACTAAGCATTTCTTGGGACGTGCGCCAATAGACCAGGCTGAAATCCGTAAGTATAACCAAATTCTGGCTACGCAAGGGATTCGCGCCTTTATTAATGCCATGGTAGAAAGTGTGGAATATAGCCAGGCTTTCGGTGAAGATACGGTTCCTTACCGTCGCTTCCCCACTCTACCTGCGGCTAATTTCCCCAATACCGAAAAGCTTTACAATCAGCTGACCAAGCAAAATAATGATTTGGTTGTACCTAGCTTTGAGACTGTCAAGCCTCGGATAGCATCGGCAAATACCCCCATTTTAGCGAAGGCGATCGCAGATTTGGCAGCCCAAGCCAAGCAAATGGATAAAACCAAGCCGTTATTCATTGAGTTGGGTCGTTCTTTCAATGACGGTCGCGGTCAGTCTGTGGAAGTGGGTGTAGGTACAAGTCGCCGCAAACCTGCACGGATTCACCGCATGACTGTAGATGCAAATCCAGGGGAGAAACAGCTAGTAATTGATGCGGCTTACTGTCAAGTTTTGGATGTATTTAGCGGTCAAGTTCCCCAGGACTACCGCCGTTCTAACTTAGACAGCAAACTGCGCAACGGGGAAATCTCTGTGCGGGAGTTTGTCCGGGAATTGGCTAGTTCAGAAATCTACCGCAAGCGCTTCTATACCCCTTATCCTAATACCAAGGTGATTGAGTTCCTATTCCGTCATCTATTGGGACGCGCACCAGCTACCCAGGGGGAAATCCGCCAATATAACAAGTTGCTGGCTGATAGCGGCTTAAGAGCGGCTGTAGAAGCAATTGTAGATAGTGCTGAATATGCTCGCTACTTCGGTGAAGATGTAGTACCTTATCAGCGCTACCCATCACTACCTGCTGGTAACTACCTTGGTAGTGTGCAAGCGGCTGCTGACTTGGTGAAACAATCTTGGTCTAGTTTATCACCTGCTGTATTGACAGGTAGACCAGGCGATCGCTAGGTATTGAGGAGGGAGCCGGGAGATGATAGTTAATTTTCCCCAATCTCTCCCTCATATCTTGTATAATCAAGCTTTCCGGCAAAAATCACTGTTCAAACTAAGAATTAATATTACAAAGTATTAACAAGAGTGATAAATGGTGAACATAATGCCGGAAAATGTTTTGCGGAAGGTAGTTGATTTCTCGGCAGGTTCGCAGTGCCATAGCACTGTTGAGTCTGGAAAAACCAAAAAACTCAGCTACTGCCAAACTTAAAATCGTACCAGTTTAATTAAATTCTGGTTTCATTAGTACTGGAGGAATCCATTAATGAGTATCGTCACGAAGTCCATCGTGAATGCTGATGCAGAAGCCCGCTATCTTAGCCCCGGCGAACTAGACCGCATCAAGAGCTTTGTTTCCGGTGGTGAACGTCGCCTCCGCATCGCTCAAATTTTGACCGACAACCGCGAGCGCATTGTTAAGCAAGCTGGTGACCAGTTGTTCCAAAAGCGCCCTGACGTTGTATCTCCTGGTGGTAACGCTTACGGTCAAGAAATGACAGCTACCTGTCTGCGTGACCTAGACTACTACCTGCGCCTAGTAACCTACGGAATCGTTTCCGGTGATGTTACCCCCATCGAAGAAATCGGTGTTGTAGGTGTACGGGAAATGTACAAATCCCTCGGTACTCCTATTGACGCTGTAGCTGGTGGCGTTAACGCGATGAAGAATGTTGCTGCTAGCTTGCTGTCTGCTGAAGACGCAGGTGAAGCTGGCGCTTACTTCGACTACCTCGTCGGTGCGATGCAGTAAGCTGAAGCGGTTTTTACTTCTGCTGAAACGTAAGTATTGCAATACGATTGGAAATAAGGAAATAACAACATGCAAGACGCAATTACCTCTGTCATTAACGCTTCAGACGTTCAAGGTAAATACTTGGACACTGCAGCTCTCGCAAAGCTCAAAGGCTACTTCTCCACCGGTGAACTGCGCGTCCGTGCTGCTACCACCATCAGTGCTAACGCCGCCGCGATCGTTAAAGAAGCAGTAGCTAAATCTTTGTTGTACTCTGATATCACCCGTCCCGGTGGTAATATGTACACCACCCGTCGCTATGCTGCTTGTATCCGCGACTTGGACTACTACCTACGTTATGCTACCTACGCAATGCTAGCTGGCGATCCTTCCATCCTAGATGAGCGCGTATTGAATGGCTTGAAAGAAACCTACAACTCCTTGGGTGTTCCCGTAGGTGCTACAGTACAAGCTATCCAAGCCATCAAAGAAGTAACCGCTAGTTTAGTAGGCCCCGACGCTGGTAAAGAAATGGGCGTTTACTTAGACTATATCTCCTCTGGCTTGAGCTAAGACCCAACTGCACTTAACACATTAGGTGCGGGTTGATTAAAGTCTGGAAATTAATTATGAGTGCTAGAACGTTCTACCGCTTATCTTGTTGAGTGTTAGCGGTCTGGTATTGATAGTTAATTTCCAGACTTGGAGTGATTGATTTAAATGTTTTGATAGAATATACACTCCCATTTTTTTTTCAAATAAAAAACTTTTCACAATCACCATAGGAGACTATAAGATATGGCGCGTATGTTTAAAGTTACTGCTTGTGTCCCTAGTCAAACTCGAATTCGTACCCAAAGAGAGTTACAAAATACTTACTTTACCAAACTAGTTCCTTACGAAAACTGGTTCCGGGAACAGCAACGCATTCAAAAAATGGGTGGCAAAATTGTCAAAGTAGAACTAGCAACCGGTAAGCAAGGTACTAATGCTGGGTTGATGTAATTAATATCAAAAAAAAACATCATTCTAGGGAGTTGTCAAGAGGTCAAGATAGACCTCTTTTTTTACTAAATTAGGGAGCAGGTAACAAATTGGGGTGTACTTCATGAGACACACGGAAAAACTTTGATAACAACCCTACTTTGCCAGCAGTCCAAAAAATTTTGAGTTATAAAAGTGAACAATTACCAAGTTTATGTCTACAATAATTTAATGAATTTATAGTCATTTATGTACATTTGTAGTATAATATAATTATGAATGTACGATCATTAAATGAATGAAACTATCTGATTATGCAAAAAAGGTAGGGATAAGTTATAGAACTGCGTAGGGATA
>NZ_JANQDF010000096.1:0-33297 GCF_029891675.1 Anabaenopsis tanganyikae CS-531 | reverse complement strand
ACAATGGTCTTTTAAGGGGCTATTTTTCTTACTAAGAATACAGACTTTGTACTGTTTTTCTCCGGTGGTCACCTTGTCCACCTTGTCCACCTTGTCTTGTCCTTTTAAGGGGAGGGGACTGGATTTGATTGTTTTTTGTGTATTCGGTGTTGCTTCCCATTCCCTGTTCGGTGTGTTCCCTGTTCCCTAAGATAAAAATTACCTGTTTAATACTTTCCAAACATCCTCTTAGACCTTACTCGCAAAATTTCCCTATATTATTGGTAATTTAGGTAAAATATACACATCCTTAGAAGTATTGACATCTAAAGTTGTTTAACTTTTATATTGCATATTCTGAAAAAACATTATAAATTATGAGGTTGTAGGGGAATAATCTAATTTACTGCCTCAAAGCCCAATCTTGATTAAGTAAATATACCGTAAATAGTTGAAAGCAACTTGGAATAGTAGCGAAAATTCTTTGTTGTTTGGTAAACCCAGGTTCCAGATTGACACACAGAACACAGAACAACCTGGGACTATGTATTTTATGGCGATTCTTAGGATTTATGACGTTGCTTGAGGTAAAAAATACCTGGCTGCGGTTCACCTAAAAGATAATGAAAGAAAAGCTAATTGTGGCTTAATTTCTAGCTCAATTAGTAGCTTAAGTAACGATTTCTAACTTATTTGCTCAAAGCAGGTTGCTATTCAAAATATGGTTTTTGTTATGCTAAAGATAATAGCATAAATAATCCATCACGGTGCATCTAGTAAACAATTACCCCCTCAATGGAGTTACTCTAGTGATGCCAATAAATGAATTAGTAACAGATGAAAATATAGAAGAACAAGCATGGCGAGCGCTAGAGAAGTCAATTCTCTATTATCAAGGTCGTCCTGTGGGAACTGTAGCGGCCTATGATGCTTCTGTGGAAGCACTTAATTATGATCAGTGTTTTATCCGCGATTTTGTCTCTTCGGCGTTAATTTTTTTGATTAAAGGTAGAACAGATATTGTTCGTAATTTCCTGGAAGAAACATTAAAGTTACAGCCTAAAGAAAGAGAACTAGATGCTTATAAGCCTGGGCGCGGTTTAATTCCAGCTAGCTTTAAAGTTGTATGCGACAATGGAGAGGAATATTTAGAAGCTGATTTTGGTGAACACGCGATCGCTAGAGTCACTCCAGTAGATTCTTGTCTATGGTGGATTATTTTATTGCGTGCTTATGTAGTGGCTACAAAGGATTATTCCATCGCCTATCAACCTGATTTCCAAAATGGTATTAGGTTAATTATGGAAATCTGCTTGGCCAATCGCTTTGATATGTACCCCACGCTGTTAGTTCCCGATGGTGCTTGTATGATTGACCGTCGCATGGGGATTTATGGTCATCCTCTGGAAATTCAGGTGTTATTTTATGGGGCTTTACGTGGAGCTCGTGAGCTGTTGATTTGTCAGGGTAATCAAGATATAATCTCAGCAATTGATAACCGCCTCCCACTGTTGTGCGCTCATATTCGCCAGCATTATTGGATAGATATTAATCGCCTCAATGCAATTTATCGTTTTAAGAGTGAGGAGTATGGCAAAGGGGCTGTGAATCTATTTAATATCTATGTAGACTCTCTTCCCTATTACGAATTAGACAAGTGGTTACCCCGTAAAGGTGGTTATTTAGCTGGTAATGTCGGTCCATCTCAGTTAGATACCCGTTTTTTTGCCCTGGGTAACTTGATGGCGATTATTTCTGACTTAGCTACAGAAGAACAGTCACAAGCTATTATGAGTTTGATTGAGGAAAGATGGGATGATTTAGTAGGAGATATGCCTATGAAAATCTGTTTCCCGGCCTTAGAGCATGAAGAATACAGAATTGTCACCGGGTGTGATCCGAAAAATATCCCTTGGTCATATCATAATGCTGGTAGTTGGCCGGTATTAATGTGGATGTTTGCCGCAGCAGCTGTCAAAACCAACAAAACTGGTTTAGCTAGAAAGACTATTGAAATTGCCAAGACTAGGTTGATTGAAGATGAATGGCCAGAATATTATGATGGTAAAAAAGGACGACTAATTGGTAAGCAAGCTAGGAAATATCAAACTTGGAGTATTGCAGGTTTTTTATTGGCAAAAGAACTGATGGATAATCCCAATTATTTACCATTGGTGAGTTTTGATGAATTACCGCCTGAAGCTGTTTCTCGTGCTTGTGAGTTTGAAATTGGGAGTGTAGAACCTTATATGCCTGGATAGTCAATCTCACGAGGTTAATTAGTTGTATTGGTCTAAGATGAACATAAGGTTTAAAGCCCGATGTAACTACTTTGTAGTTACATTTTGCTTTTGCTCTTCTCTAAATTGCTCTGAGTGATCATTTTGGAAATTGCGGCTATGGGACAATAAATTAAATCGTAAAAGTTGGTAATGTTGGGTTAGGCTTGAATATCGCCCTAGATATCTTGTGGATCGACAAAAACTAGTTGTCTATATATTCATCACTCAATTAACAAGTATTCTAACTATAGCAGAGAATAAGCAGATTTTATCTGGTGCTAAAATACCATCTAAATGGAGTATTTCTCGGAATGGAAACAGAGAAATTAGTAATAGTTGATGATTTAGAAAAACAGGCCTGGGAAATTTTAGATAAGTCGATTATTTACTACCAAGGTCGTCCTGTGGGTACTCGGACAAGCTGTGAGCAGATAAAACAAGATTTAGAGCATGACCATTGTTTTATTAGGGATTTCGTCCCCTCCGCTTTACTTTTTTTAATTAAAGGTAAATATGATATTGTTCGTAATTTCTTAGAAGAAACTTTAAAGTTACAGCCTAAAAAGAACCAATTGGATGCTTATATACCCGGACAAGGTTTGATACCAGCAAGCTTTAAGGTTGTATCAGACAATGGTCAAGAATATTTGGAAGCGGATTTTGGGGAACATGCGATCGCTAGAGTTACACCTGTTGATTCTTGTCTGTGGTGGATAGTTATATTACACGCCTATGTCAAGGCTACCAAAGATATTAGTTTTGCCTTGCAGCCTCAATTCCAGCAAGGAATTATGCTGATTATGGAAATTTGCTTGGCGACCAGATTTGATATGTACCCCACCCTGTTGGTTCCCGATGGCGCTTGTATGATTTACCGGCGTATGGGTATCTACGGTTATCCCTTGGAAATTCAAGCCCTATTTTATGCAGCCTTACGGTGTGCGCGGAAGTTGCTGATTTGTGCTGGAGATAATAAAATTGTCATCGGTATTGATAATCGCTTACCTCTATTAAGAGATCATATTCGTCGTCACTATTGGATTGATATAAAGCGATTAAATGCGATTTACCGCTTTAAGGGTGAAGAATACGGACAGTCAGCAGTGAATCAATTTAATATTTATCCTGATTCTATTCGCTATGCTAATTTGGCTATTTGGTTACCAAAACATGGTGGTTACTTAGCGGGTAATGTCGGACCGTCTCAATTAGATACGCGATTTTTTGCACTGGGAAACATGATGGCGATTCTTGCTTCTCTTACCAGTGAACAGCAATCTCAAGCAATTATGAATCTGATTGAGGAACAGTGGGATGATTTAGTCGGAGAAATGCCGATGAAAATCTGTTTCCCAGCAGTGGAAAAGGAGGAATACAGAATTTTTACCGGGTGTGACCCCAGAAATATACCCTGGTCATATCATAATGGTGGTAGTTGGCCTGTGTTATTGTGGTTTTTGATTGCTGCGGCTCAAAAAACAGGTAGGACTGATGTGAGTCAACGGGCTTGGGACATTGCTCAAGAACGTCTGAGTCAAAATCAATGGCCAGAATATTATGATGGTATTCGGGGGCTTTTAGTGGGTAAGAAAGCCAGAAGATATCAAATTTGGACAATTTCTGGTTTTCTCTTGGCTAAGGAGTTGATACGCAACCCGTCCCATTTAGCTTTAATCAGTTTTGCACAGTTGGATTTAGAGAATGCTTCCCAGTCTTGCGAGTTATGAGTTTTGCTTGGGCGTTGGTTGTGGTGCCGCAGTACAATAAAATAATTGTCAGAATATACTTAATTACCTCGAATTTCCATGACTCGGCGGGGTAGATAAATTATACAGTTAAAATTAGTTCATGATAAATGCCCGCCAAATAGCTTTTAATGCCTTGCGAGATGTTCATAAGGGGGCTTATGCTGATGTAGCTTTAAATAGGGTGCTGCAAAAGGTGAGCTTGCCTAGTCACGATCGCGGTTTGCTGACGGAATTAGTCTATGGTAGTGTGAGGAGGCAACGGACTCTTGATACCCTCATTGACCAACTGGCTACTAAAAAATCTCATCAACAACCCCAAGACCTGCGCACTATCATACATCTGGGTTTATACCAATTGCGTTATCAAGAGCGTATCCCGGCTTCGGCGGCTGTGAATACTACTGTACAGTTGGCTAAGGAAAATGGTTTTTCTGGTCTGACGGGTTTTGTGAATGGTCTGTTGCGCCAGTATATTCGTCTAGGGGAGAGGTTACCGGAGCCTTTGAAGTTACCTGAAAATCCTGTGGAACGTTTGGGTATTTTATACAGCTTTCCCGATTGGATTATTCAGGTTTGGTTAGATGAATTGGGTTTGGCACAAACAGAACAACTTTGTGACTGGATGAACCAAACACCGACAATTGATTTACGGGTTAATCCCCTACGGGCTGCTATTGAGGAAGTTGAGGGGGCTTTGGCTTCAGTTGGGATTTTAACTCGCCGGGTGCGGGATTTACCGCAGGCTTTACGATTAGTTGGGAGTACTGGCGCTATCCAAAATCTGCCGGGTTTTAGTGAGGGTTGGTGGTCTGTGCAAGATGCTAGCGCTCAACTTGTGGGTTATGTCCTCAACCCTCAAGCAGGTGAGGTGGTGATTGATGCTTGTGCCGCACCGGGGGGGAAAACAACCCATATTGCTGAATTAATGGCGGATGATGGCGAAGTTTGGGGGTGCGATCGCACTGCTTCCCGTCTGCGTAAACTCAGGGAAAATGCCCAACGGTTACATTTACAATCTATCCGTATTTGTACTGGTGATAGTCGTCATTTACCCCAGTTTAATTGTAGGGGCGATCGCGTCTTACTAGATGCACCCTGTTCTGGTTTGGGAACCCTACACCGCCACGCCGATGCACGTTGGCGACAAACACCTGAATCTGTCCAGGAACTATCGAGGTTGCAAACAGAACTCATAGCACAGACATCTAAATTTGTCAAGCCTGGGGGTGTACTAGTTTATGCCACTTGTACACTGCATCCGGCGGAAAATGAAGGGGTGATTTCTAGGTTTTTAACTGACCATCCCGATTGGGAAATTCAGCCCCCCGGGGTTGACTCGTATGAGGCTAGGTATTCCACACCCCAAGGTTGGCTGAAGGTTTGGCCTCACCGACAAAACATGGATGGCTTTTTCATGGTGCGATTAAGAAAAACCAACAATTACCAATGAATACAGTTTGGGATTGTACTATTTTCTTGAAAGCTACCAACCTAGCGGAGGAAGCAGCAATGGTTACTGATTCCCATGTCAAAAAGTTAGTGAAAATCCTAATTGCTGCGGCTTGGATTGATGGTAAAATAGAACCCGAAGAACGGCAATATCTGCGCGAGATAGCTCAAGTAAAAGGGTTAGCAGGTGATCCGGAAATTAAACCTTGGCTGTATAAGTTAGTTCCTGTGCAACCGCAAGAATATTCTAGGTGGTTGCGAGAATATTTAGGCGATCGCCCTAGCCCAAAAGGTTACCAAAATCTGATTTCGGCCATTAGTGAATTAATTTATAGTGATGATGAAGTAGGTGTAGAAGAAGTATGGCTGCTGACAAAAAACGAGTCAAGAAAGCTAAATCAATGCACTGAAGCAGACTACACAGAGTTGCTCAAACAAATTCAAAAGCTTTATCGTCGCTGGGTGGAGGTGCAGAACTAAAGCTTTGAGTTGAGCAGACGCGATTCTTCGCGTCTAGCCATCCCCATGCAGAAGTAATACTTAAGACTTCGGTTTACCCGAACCTGGAGTTTCTTCTGGTTCTACTTTAGGTACAAAGTCGGGGCGATCTTTGCTTTCCCAACCCGGCGGACGTTTGGAGTTATACCAAGCTATAGAACCAATAGTGACAGCAGCAATAAAACCAACCACATACACTAAGGTAAAGGCTAAGGGAAAATGAGACCCCCCGGCTACTGCTTCCGCAGCCGTTTGCATGAATAAATTCATATAAATACCTGATATAGGTAAACTCAGTCACCAAAGGCGCTGAGAGGAAACTAATTATTGAAAGCATTTTAACATCAAAGGCACCTCAAGGTACACTCACCTTTGCTTAAAATAAAATCAACAGTCAATATAGTATCAAGATGCCGCACTACCAAAAACTACTCAGAATTTCTACCACAGGGAAAAACTTTCAGAACATCACCGCCAAAATTGCGGCTATAGTTACAGAATCAGGGGTGGAAACTGGACTTTGTACCTTGTTTTTGCGTCACACTTCCGCTAGTTTAGTGATACAAGAAAATGCCGACCCGGATGTTTTGGTAGATTTAGCCAACTTTATGGCTAAACTTGTGCCTGAGTCGGGTAAGTATATTCACGATGCTGAAGGTGCGGACGATATGCCAGCACATATCCGCACTGCACTGACCCATACTTGTGAACAGATTCCCATCAATGGCGGTCATTTAGTCCTGGGAACTTGGCAAGGTATTTATATTTGGGAGCATCGTCAGCGTAGTCATACCAGAGAATTAGTCGTCCATATTTCCAGCTAGGAACTGGACCTAGTAACTCTGTCCCCATCTCCCCTTGTGTCTTTATGAACCATGACCTGAAGGGAAATCACCCTTTTCAATGCCTAGATGAGATTTTAGCGCAACAGTGTGTTAATCCATTAACTCTCAACCCCGACAAAACTTTCATTACTAGTTTTGTAGAACTGGGAAACTTAATTACTACCATGACCACAGATGAGGAATTTGTTCTAGCCCTGGGGGATACCTTAAAATTGATAGTTTATGCTCAGTTGCAAAACTTCCCAGAAAATATCTTCTGGGATTTTGATTTTATGGTTAGTAGTATGGTCAGACAGGCTTTAGTAGCCGATGGGGGTTTTATGTCTTTTTTAGAATCCTTTGGTGATAAGATGGTCTTGCTCATTGAGCTATTCGGCATCAATAAAGAAATTCGCTTCCGCTACGTTCACGATTTTATTTATGGGTTTGATTGGGCAAGATGGGTACAAAGAGAACCACAAACGCGCTCAAATTCTGAGCCTTTTAGTTTGGTTTTTTTAGAGGAGTTATTGAGCAAGGGTGAAAAACTGATCAAACACATTAATTATGGTCAGTTGACATCTTATAATCTTTCTCATACAGGATACCGTAACCCCTTCGATTTTTCCCGGGAACCAGAGGATGAGCACCTGCTACTAACTTCTTTAGCTAAAGCAAACCTCATCCCTGTGGCTACATGGGATTGGGATACCTGTCCTGTATGGGATAAACCCTTTCAAGAAATGCGCCAGCAGTTAGCATTAAAGTTAAATATTCAACCCCAGAAACACTGATGAAAGCATTTGTAGCCGGAGCAACAGGCGAAACAGGTCGCCGCATTGTCCAAGAACTCATAGCGCGCAATATTCCTGTGCGGGCTTTGGTGAGGGATATAGAGAAAGCTAGAGCGATTTTACCCAGTGAGGCACAGTTAGTTGAGGGTGATGTGTTACAACCACAAAGCCTCAATGCTGCTTTAGGAGATAGTACGGTTTTGCTGTGCGCTACGGGTGCTAAACCCAGTTTTGACCCCACTGGCCCCTATAGAGTGGATTTTGAGGGTACTAAAAATCTGGTCGCTGCGGCTAAGTCTCAGGGAATTGAGCATTTTGTTTTAGTGTCTTCTTTGTGTGTTTCTCAGTTGTTTCATCCTTTAAATTTGTTCTGGCTGATTTTGGTGTGGAAAAAACAGGCTGAGGAATATATTCAAAAAAGTGGTTTGACTTATACTATTGTCCGCCCTGGTGGTTTGAAAAATGAAGATAATTCTGATGGTGTGGTAATGCAAGGTGCTGATACATTGTTTGATGGTAGTATTCCCCGTCAGAAGGTGGCGCGGGTGGCGGTTGAGGCTTTGTTTGAGCCTGCTTCCCGGAATAAAATTGTTGAGGTGGTGGCTAAATCAGAGGCTCCCCAAAAAAGTTGGGGGGAGTTGTTTGCTAATGTTTAGTTAATTTCACTAAGTTTCTAGGATTGTGACACTCAAAGGTTTTAAACTCAAGGGCGTTGAGCATCTGATTGGCCCCATGGCGGCACTGCTGGGGTTTGTATATTTGTTACAGTGGTATATACATGGCTCGGTGCGATCGCCAAGGGATCTGGTATTTATGGTACCACAGCCACCTTTAGTCATGAGTGGGGGTGATCCTTACATCCGTGCTTTGATGCGCACCATCTCCGCTAGTGAAGCTAGTGGTAACCGTCCCTATTCTCTGTTATATGGTGGTCAGCAGGTCAATGACCTCAGTCGCCATCCAGAAATATGCGTTAGAATCGTCAGCGGACCGAATAAAAATAACTGCTCTACTGCGGCGGGTAGGTATCAAATTATCAATAAGACTTGGTTTGAAATCGCCCCTCGCTATCATCCCCAACCTCCCGGAGCCATGTTTTGGTCTACTTATAGTTTTGCACCGGAGTATCAAGATATAGTGGTTTACCGTTGGTTGAAGGATTCCAGAGTTTGGAGAACTGATATTCCTCAACTGTTACGACAAGGAAAAATTCACGATGTTTTGCGGCGACTATCTCCCACCTGGACAAGTTTGGGATATGGTATAGAAACTAATTCAATTAGTAGGTCTTTGCCCCAAATTTATCAAAAAATGTTACAGGAAGAATTAAGGGCCGCTAATCAACCAGCATTTATAACTACCAGTCCCCTGCGGTGATTTTGTTTGAGGATTTTATAGGTTTAATTATATAGGACTCCTATTTGATTTCTGAACAATTTCTGTTCCCTATTCCCTGTTCCCTTTCCTCACTGATAATTTCTCAACTCAAATAGGATGACTATATAAAGTTGCGGATAGTTTTGACAAATTCTGGAGTATTTTCTAAGTGAGTATTATGGCCAGCATCAGCAATAACTCTTACCTGGGCTGAACATTTTTGCGCCATTTGTGTATGAATATCTCTAAATTTATGGTCATATTCCCCGGTTAATAACAGTAAAGGTATGGTGTTTTCTGGGAGTTTATGCCATAATGAGGGTTGCTTTCCAGTTCCCATAAATTGCAATGACTTGGCTAGTTCCACTGGGTGATTTTGCAACCGACTTTCTACCATGGTGGTAAATTGTGGATGCTCTTTGAGTCTTCCAAAGATGGGTTGACTATACCAATGGAGTAAGAAGTTAGTAAACTCGTGTTTGGTAGTAGTTCTAACTAACTTTCTGGCGATTTGACCATCGGTTTTAACTCTGGTTAATTGTTCTGTTGCTGTTGCTAAACCAGGGGATGCAGATTCTAAGATGACTTTAGTAAAACGGTGGGGAAAATGTAGCGTTAGATATAAGGCTAATCTTCCACCCATAGAGTAACCGACCAAGTAGCACTGTTGAATGTTTAACTGGTCTAGTAAGTTAATCACCCCCTGGGCGACATTTTCCATTGTATAGTATTCATCCCCTCCCCATACTTGAGTTTTGCCATGTCCAGGTAAGTCAAGTGTTAAATAGGAAAATTCCTCACCCAGTAATGTAATCACTGGATCAAATTCATCAAGATTGCCAATAAAGCCATGCAAAAATAGCATAACTGGTGTGTGGGGGTGATTAATTAAATGATAGTGAATATTGTATTTTGGCAGAGTCATAAACCTATCAAAACATACTGGGAGCGTTGTTACCTTGAGTAAGATGCAAATCTCAAATATGCCAAATCAATGATGTAAACGTGCAGTTAAAAATATCTTAGTCCGGTGCGTTTTTGATATCGCAGAATCATGTCTACATTATGTTGTTCTATAGGTGTAAGCAAACGGGATGGAAATTGATTAGGCTGGTAACGTGGCTTATACCAAGGTTGACTATTGAAGTAATTTTGTAAAGTGGGATTCACAAATCGGCGACCATGAACAGCAAAAATCGCATTACGCAATAAATCCAGAGACAATGCACTGTAACCTTCTAAATCTGCTTCTTTTTTGATTTTCTTTTGAGAAAGCCAGCTATATTCATAGAAATAGCCGGGGTAATCATAAGTAATTATGCCATTTTCATCAACTCGTGGCTCGACAGCTTTTGGTTGTCTAGCTAAGGCTGTCATCGAGATTGGTATAATTGATAAATACACAATATAACAAGATAAATAATTGGAATTTACCCAACCTGTTAAACCATTAACCCTAGGGTTGGGAACTTGCATAACCTGAACATAAACCCAAGGACTATGATGGTCTTTCAACAACTTAACAACATTCCCATTATTCAAACCAGCACGGGCTTCACCACCAGGTGTAAAACGCAAAGCAAGTTGTCCTGTTTTAATGTTGATTACATCACAAAACACCTGTGGAGTTTGGGCTATTAGAGTATTTTTGATGCTAAGAGATGGATTAGTAGCAACGGAGAGATCTGCAACAGTTGCTAGTATTGGCATCGGACTAAAGATAGTTAATCCAACTATGCACTTCAACAGAGATATCTTTTTAAAGATATTTATTCTTATGATACTCATTATTCTAGTTCAACTATAAATAATCGTGGTTTGATCAACTTGTTTACCTGTTTTCTGGAAAGTCATCTTTTCAACTTGATAATTTTTTAAGTTGGGATTTACAACCTCCTCATTTAGTCGGTAAGGGTCGATGGTTTCATACTACCGTGCCCATCTTTCCAGTGGGGTAGTGCCTGGGGTAAGTTTAAAAGGTTAAATAAATCATATCGTAAACGTTGCGTAGCATGGCTTGGGCCTGCGTAGCAACATCAGTTTAAAATCCCCTGTGATTCCATCCAGGGGAGAAGTCAAGTAAATCCCTTGTATTTCAGGGTTGAGGTTAATAACAATAAAGGATTCTACTCAGAAATTCCAGCACGCAGCCAATGGCGAATTGTTTTAATTTCCGTGGTGGTGGAGCTTAAATACTGTTGCTGTAATTCTGGGGATAAATTAGGGTGATTGAGTAAGTATTCTATGCGACTTTGCACATTAGAAATCAAGGTATCTAAGTTGTCGTAAGGAATGATGTTTTCTTTCGTGTTGCTGTGGTCAGATGGGGGTAGAGGTACTGGTGTGTAATTAGTTTGGGTTTGGTGGGTGAGATATTGGGCTTTTTCTGCTTCTAGTTGGGATACTGTTTGTTGCAGTGTTTCTATGACTCCATGCATCTCTAGGGGGTCAAATATACGTAATAAGCTGGTTTGAGTAACTATACCTAACTTTGCGCCCCAATCCCAGGATACAACTAATCGCTGTACTCGCCGGCGTTGCATTTGTTGATGGGCAGACCACAGGGAATCTTCGGGACTGAGTAAGAATAAGGGTGTACTCATGACTGTTTGTGCGGAAATTTTCGCCAAATTTAATCCTAATGCTTGAAATTGCACGATATCCCTTTCTGTGACAATACCCACGGGTTGAAAGGTGTAGAGAATATCATTCCAGGAATCGGTGTTAGTGATGACAATGCAACTAACTTGATGTTGTGCCATCATCTGTGCTAGGGTAAGTACTGAGCTTGTGGGTGGTGCATGAATCACTCTAGTGGTCATGACTTCTGATACCCGCCGCATTTTCAGCAAGTTGGTGGGACGTAAGACCTGTCTGAGACTTTCTGGGGAAACGATTCCTACTAGTTGTTGGTTGTCATCTACGATGACTAAGTGACGAATCCGATACCGCCGAAATAAAAATAGGGCGGCAAATATATCCTGGAATGCAGTATGAGAAAGGGTAATTACCGGATGTACCATGACTTGGGATATTTTTACCTTAGCAAAGTCCTCACCTGCTGCGGTGAGTCTGACAATATCTCGCTCTGTAAAAATACCTAATAAATGCCCACCATCCATGACTAAAACACTACTTGAACGAACCCCAAGCAGGGAATAATCACCAATTGCTGAATCATATTCAGGCAATGAGCAGGTATTACCTCGGGTTCGACTCATTAAATTAATCACGTCAGTTAGAGATGTATCCGGGGTGACAACTAGTGGCTGCCGATCTATGGCATCTTCTACACTGGGAACGCCAATCAATGGGTCATCAAGCATACTTTAGAGTTGATGTTAATTTATGAATTTTTGTAAAGATATTCGTCAGACATATATTACACATGGGACAATTGAGATATAATCCGAGGGATGTAAAGGGTAAAGTTGCTCAAGGTATTAGATGCTAAGGCTTTGAGTTATAAAGAGGTAAATATAATGTCTTAAAATAAGGTGAGTGAAAAAGGGGTTAATGGAGGGAATCTTGCCATTAGGTTGCGTCCATACCGGAAATTCTGGGAGTTTTACCATAAAGCCTGTCTAAAACCCTTTTAACTGACACAGGTCGCCACTGACTACCTCGCTTGGTTGTATATCCTTGCTGGTTTAACCAGGTAGCAATTTGTGGAAGGGATTTTCCTGACTTGTGATGGCGGCGAATTAAGTCAATAATCTGTTGTTCGGCGGGATTGTCTACTAATTCGCCATGTACTGATTGTTGACCAAAAGCGGGAGAACCATAGCCAGCATAGCCACCGCGAGCAGCTTTCGCGCTCCGGGCCTGTTCTAGCTTGTGCCATAGGTAATAGTCTTTTGATTGTTCAGCAGTCATTGGTTTTACAAATGAAATCACCTCTGATGACATAGTATCTCAAGTTATGACAGATGCTAATCAATCAGTGGGATTTTTGAGGTAATTCTTTACTAATCAGTGAGCGGTTGGAAATGGGAAGATTGCAACAACAGGGTTAGTTAGGTGGTTGTCCTGAAGTTATTTAGAGGTAAACAGAGTTGTTTGTGCATTAGGTGGGATTTTTGACTATAAATCCCAAATTCCCAGGGGGACAGGAATCTACACCTTAAATTATGTTCATACCAAGGAAAAGGTAGGGTATTGTATGCGTAATCCTCGAAAAATCAAATTACTAAAACTTATATGGCACAAGGGCTGTAGTAATTTTGAAACCTTGACATCAAGGGAAAACTTCGCTCATTATGATTCTATCATATCCTTTACCATTGCCCGCACAAATACTGAGCGTTGATGGTAGTTGGGGAGAGAATCAAGTATTAGCAATAACAAAGAGGTTCACGTGACAACTACAGTTGAATATATTCAAGAAACAGAATTTGATACCTGTTTAAGCAATAACCCATTGGTGGTGTTAGATTGCACTGCGACTTGGTGCGGTCCGTGTAAGATGGTGAGCCATTTTATGGATAAACTGGCCCAGGAATACCAAGACAGAGCCAAGATAGTGAAATTAGATGTGGGGGATAACCCCGGTATGGCTGAAAAACTGGGTATCCGTAGTCTACCGACAGTGATATTTTTTAAGGATGGTCAGCCATCAGAAACCATTGTCGGGGTAGTGGGCTATGAAAAATTTACCGCAGCTGTAGAAAAGATACTTTAAACATTTTTGAGGGATTTATCCATGCACATCAGTGTAAATATGGGGATGTCCTAGGTAAAGCATAAATTCATACTCATTGATGGGGGAAATTTAGCGATGATGAAAGCAGAAGAAATCATGACCACGGATGTGGTAACAATTAGTGGTTCTGCAACTGTTGCTGATGCAGTGGATTTGATGAAGTATAAAGGGTTACGTGCTTTGATTGTGGAACCGCGCACGGAAAATGACCCCTATGGGATGGTGACTGAAACGGATATTGTCTATAAAGTGGGTGCTTACGGTAATGATCCTAAACAGGTGCGAGTTTATGAGATTATGACTAAGCCTTGTATTGTGGTTAATCCTGAGCTAGGGGTGGAATATGTGGCTCGGTTGTTTGCTAATACGCGGGTTCGTCGCGCTCCGGTAATTAAGGGTAAGTTGTTGGGAATTATCTCTATTACTGATATTCTCAGAAAAAGTGACTTTGTGGAGAATCCCAAAAGCAATTTTGCTATGTACTGCGAAGAATTTCCCAATGCTCCTGAGGCGAGAATCTACGAAGATTAATCAAGATTGTTCAACCTAAATATTAACAGGGATGTGTCAACATATGATGAAAGCTGAAGACATCATGACCACGGATGTGGTGACAATTAGTGGTTCTGCTACTGTTGCTGATGCAGTGGATTTGATGAAATATAAAGGGTTGCGTGCTTTGATTGTGGAACCGCGCACGGAAAATGACCCCTATGGGATGGTGACTGAAACTGATATTATTTATAAAGTTGCGGCTTACGGTCAAGACCCGAAACAGGTGCGGGTTTATCAGATTATGACTAAGCCTTGTATTGTGGTTAATCCTGAGCTAGGGGTGGAGTATGTGGCTCGGTTGTTTGCTAATACCCGGATTCGTCGCGCTCCGGTAATTAAGGGTAAGTTGTTGGGAATTATCTCTATTACTGATATTCTCAGAAAAAGTGATTTATTTGATAATCCCAAACCCATTTTTATTGAAGATGAAATAGAAGTTGCACGGGAAGAAGCTAGACGCATTTGTGCAAGTAAGGGTGATTCTTCGCGGGAATGTGCCGCAGCTTGGGATGTTGTCGAGGAACTACTCGCATCAGCTTCTCACCTGCGATCGCAAAAGCAACACATGGAAACACAAGAACCGGTTGATTGAGGATATCGCCAAAACAAGAACTTGATTAAGTTTCCCGTGGGGAAACTTAATCACTCAAACATTCATCCCAATCAGTTGAAAGGCCTGTTGAATATCTGCAGCTAATGAATGTTGCTGCTGTTGTGTATAGAGTTGAACAGCTTGACGATAAGCTGACAACATTTCCCGGAAGTGTTCTACTTGATTATCTTGGGCGCGAATGTTAAGTAAAACCCAGCCTAGGTTATGATGAGCTTGGGGATAATCAGGTTTAATTTGAATTGCTTGTTGTAGATAAAGGCGGGCTTTGTTCCATTCATTTAGTTTACCATGTAATGTACCTAACCGGAATAAAACAAAGGCATCACCAGGGAACTTGTGCTGGTGAGTTTCGTAAATTCGGATAGCATCGGCGCAATTATGCAGATTTTCCTGGGTAATGGCGTAATTAATTAACACCCAACTGGGGACTTGTGATTTACTGCTAGCTGGTGTAAAATCAGATAGTGCTGGAGACCATAACCCCTGTAGGGCTTGTTTCCAACCTTGAAACCCTAGGGCGAAAGCACTATCAGGGACTTGAGTAATAAATTCTTGTATCCGTCGTTCTACATCCCTGGCTTGCTGGGTAACAGTGGCGTGGTCTAGGGAGATAATCAAATAAGGATATACCCACTGTTGTAATAGTTGACTATCACTAGATGGGGTGCTGTGAGACTGTAAATTAGACTGTAAATTAGATTTAAAAATTGCTTGGGTAGCAGCCTTTACTCCTGCTTTCCACTCCTGTTGATTAACTGCAATCCAAGCTTGGAGTCCTAAAGCAAAAGTAGAGTCAGGGGCTAACTGTAACGCTCTATTCACAGCTATTTCTGCTTGAGACCAATCACCACACTTACCTAAGCACCAACCTAGATTAGCCTGTATCCACGCTTCCTGGGGGCTGAGTTTGGCTGCTTGTTGTAAATATTTAATGGCTTCTGACCATTTAGACTGACGACAACTCACCAGACCTAAAACCCCATAACCTCTACCATCTTGTGGTTGTAATTGTATGGCTTTTTCGGCGGCAATTTTGGCTTGATTGTCGTTGAGATAGCATTGTACTAATGCGAGTTCAACTGCTGATTCACCATGGTTGGGTTCAGTTTTGAGATATTTTTCATATGCTTGTACAGCTGCTGTTAACTCCCCCTTTGCTACTAGTTCCCGGGCGCGTTTTTGGCTAGGTGAAACAAACCTCCCATTTAAAGCGTCGATTAATTCATCTGCTGTTTGAAACCGGTCTTCAACTCTAAATTGCATCCCGGTTAAAATGACTTTTTCGATTAAGGGACTCAGATGGGGGGAAAGTTGACGGGGGGGGATGAGTGTATCTGCGCTAGCTCTTTCGGGAGCGGGTGCGGGTAATTGAGCAGTTAATAACTCATACATGGACGCACACAAGGCGTAGAAATCTGTGGCTGGCCAACGTTGACTGCGGTAGCTATACTGTTCTAGGGGAGCATAACCCTGGGATAGGGTGACGCTCATTTCCCGGGTTTGTCCGGCGATAAATTCTTTAGTAGCGCCAAAGTCAATTAAGACGGCTCTGTTTTGCTGGTCAACCAGGATATTATCTGGTTTAATGTCTCTATGTAATAGTTGATTTTGATGTACTACCTTGAGGGCTTCGGCTATTTGAATAAAATAATCTGTGATTTGATTTTCTGGTAGTTTACCTTGTTCTTGGAACATTTGATATAGTGTTTTACCAGCGACAAATTCCATCACTAGGTAAACTGTATTGTTCTCCTGGAACCAATCATAGATTTTGACAATGTTTCTATGAGAGCATCGTGATAAATAACTGGCTTCGGTTTGAAAGCTGTCTAGTTGTTTTTGGCGTTCTGCTGGGGTGATAGAATGGGGCCAGCAGACTGTATTACCCGTTCTGGCGGCTTTTTCTGGCCACAGTTCTTTAATGGCTACTTTGGCGGAGTTTTGCAGGTAAACCCCTTGATAGGTAATCCCAAAACCACCTTCTCCTAAGAGTTTTTCAATTTGATATTTTCCCTGTCCTAGGATGGTACCACTAGGTAGGTGGTATATTGATGATGTTTGGGTGGGAGTGAGGGCAAAACCACAAGCAATGCAGATTGTAGCATTGTCTGGGTTTTCTGTCAAGCAGGTAGGACATTGAATAGTCATTGGGGTGGTAAGTCAAGGTTAGTAGACAGCGGTTTGACTACCAGTGGTTTAACCACTGGCTACGTTTTTTTGGATGGTACACTTTAAAGCCACAAGGGTGGCGTTATCTGATGCGCCTTTTTGTAATACTTGTGTAATGGTTTTGTCAACAGCTAGTTGTAAATCTAAGTCCGGGTGATGAGAATTATTAAAGATATCTGCAAGGTCTGAGGGGGGGACTAAATCCCATACTCCGTCAGAGCAGAGGATGATAATATCTGCATCCTCTAGGGTGAGGGATAATTCCGGGGTGGTGCGTCGGAGGTCTTGGACGTAACCATCACTTAATCTGGATTTGGAACCTATGGATTTAATTAAAACGTTGCGATCGGGATGGTCTATACTTTCTTCTAGTGTGATTTGACCACTAGCTACTAACATGGCAACTAGTGAATGGTCTTCGCTTAATTGGCGAATTTCTCCTTGGCGTAACAGATAAATGCGACTGTCTCCCACATGGGCGATGATTAATTGTTGGGCGATCGCCAAAATCATGCTCAGAGTGGTTCCACCATCCTTAACTTGGTCATTAATAGCTTCATTAGCTGTGTGGAACAGTGAAGTTAACCATTGCTGATATTGTTCTAGGGTTTTACATTCAGGAGGGATGGCGGTTTGTAGGGGAATTTCCACAGCTATTTTACTAGCTAATTCTCCGTGAGACATTCCCCCCATACCATCAGCCACAACTGCTAAAATCATGGTTTGAGAATTGCTGAGTTGTTCTTGTCTGACTCCATAGTTATCTTCATTGTGTAAGCGATGGGGAGAAAGTCCCACGGTGGAACCAGTAGCCACCTGCCATTGAGTTTTAATTGTGCTATATGATTTACGAGTTTCTACTAATACGTTAAGGAGTTGAGATAGGTTAAATCTTTGCTCTGCAACGGGAGCCAGAGAAATTTTGAGGATTTGGTAAATTTGGGGGATGGGTTTGATTTGGAACTCAAGGGATAGTTCTTGAGGCAAAGGGTGTTGATGGATGATATGATATAACAATGCCCCCACAGTATAGGTACTCATAGATTCCTGAATGGGATTTTGACTATAACCCAGTTCCGGGGCTAAATAATCTCCTAATAATCCTGAAGGGAGGGTTACACCCAGGGGGTAAGCTGTGGTTAAATCAAAGAATTTGATAGGGGTTCCCATTTGCACCCATGGGGGGAGAAGGGAAATCAAACACCAGTTTCTTTGATGTATATAGCGGAAAAATTGACAGACCTGGGTAGTGAGAAACAAAGACTCTTCTAGGGTATGTTCTGCTGTTAACCAAGTTTCTATGGTTTGACTTTGATCGGGGAAATCCGTGAGGAGCAGAATTTTCTCGGTAGATGAGGTAATTTCTACTTCGGGGTAATATTCTTCTTCTAAATAATTAGATGAGGTAGTTTCTGCTGGTGACTCCCCTTCTAGTTCTTGAGTATCTGTGATCAGACTCCCCTCATCAACAGTGTCTGTTTCCTGGGGTAAAGGGGGAGTTGTCTCTAGGTTAATAGTTACAGATGCAGCTTGACTGTGGGCGAGTAACTGTGCAATTAGTTTATAGTCCCCTAGGATTTCTCTAAGTTGCAATTCTCGGCTCAGTCCACTGTCCAAAGACCCCACCCGCAGTAAACCTAATTTCATAGGTTCACATGGGGTAGTACTATCATCTGGGGGTAAGATATTGACCTGGAAGTAATAAACATCGGCGGTTTGACCCAAGTATGATATAATTTCCACTGGGATATCACCAATGGTCAATTTACTATGGGTCTGAATAACTAAACTATTGCTGGTATCAATGGTGGGTGAAGACATGGTAAGTAAGCATGGTAATTAAACTAATTAAAGACTTTGGAAGACAAGCCGAACCTTACCAAAAGCAATTTCATCACCGGGGTTGAGGGTTTCTGGGGTGGTGATTCTAGCGCCGAAGCGAGTTTGTCCCACGGGTTTGATAAATATACCGTTGGTAGACCCTAGGTCTTTGATCAACCAAGTACCGTTACTTTGGTATATTTCCCCATGGTTGCGAGAAACCGTTTCACCACCCATAAAGGCTTCTAGGTCAATATCTACTGGTCCCATATCGGGGTCAAAGACTCCCACGATCGCATTACCATCTAAGATAAATTCTGGAACCGGGGAACCGCTTTGTTTAGGAATTAATTTGGCGATCGCACTGGGGGAGGTTTGGGGTGTGGGTGTGGGTATGGGTGCAGGTATGGGTGTGGGTGTGGGTGTGGGTGTGGGTATGAATGGTTCTGGTATGGGTTTTAATAATTCTTGTCTAATGCGATCTAAATCGTTCATAGCTTGGGTTGCGGTTTGCAGTTCAGAACCACAAACAACGCAAAATTCAGAGTTAGGTGGGTTCTGGTCGTGTCCACAAGCGGCGCAGGTAATCATAATTTTGTGTGTCCTTGTATTCAAAAAGATATGTGATCAGTGCTTTTAAAACAGTCAACCGTCAACCGTCAACCGTCAACCATCAACCGTCAACCGTCAACCGTCAACCATCAACCGTCAACGGTTCGACTCCGCTCACCGACCACCGTCAACCGTCAACTTAGAGGTTTAGGTTCCAGTAATTTGACGTATTTTGTCCTGTGATATCTGCTCGTTAATGTCGTCACCCATTTTCACAGTTTTACCTTTAGCTCCTGTTTTTATGGTTTTGCGGGTTCCGGCGGATATCTTCTGAGTTTTGCGTAATTCTTGTTGAGCGCCGTTGATAGAGTCGGTTATAGCTTGGTTACCAATCTTGACTGTTATTCTGCGGGCGTTTTCTAGGATTTGTTCGGCTTTTCCGGGGTCTTTATCGGCGATTCTTGTGGCTTCCCCAATCATTTGGGAAATATTACACTGTTGTAAGTAACCCATGACTTCTTGGTCAACTTGTGCTGCGCCCCCTTGACCAGAGACAAATTGTACCACCACGTTTTGGGGGGGTAGTTCACTGCGGATTTTTTGACCGGGGACTTCGTAGGTTAAGCCAATTTGAGCAAGGCGCGCCCGGGATGGGGGGCGACTATCCATGCTAAATTCTAAAATAAAAATGGTTTCGTCGTTGGCGGCGGCGTTTCCTATGGGGTGGGGGTCTTGATGTAGGGGAAATTCCGCCTGGGTGGGATAGGCGCGAATAATACGACACAGTTCTACGCCTTTAAGAGTTTTCACTGTTAAGGCCAGGTTGGTGATCACTTCTTGCTGGGCAAGTGTGTATTGTTCTATGATTTGGTTGGGTAGGTCTAAGATGGAAACTTGCGTACCAATGGCGTTACCGGGAACCACATAAAATAAGCTCCCCCCGGTGGAGTCGCTCAGGTGGGTAAGTAGGTCTTCGTTAAATTCTTCTCCTACACCCAGAGCAGTGATGGGGATGTTATGGGTGGCAAAATCTGAGGCCATGTTGCGACATTGATCATCGTCAAAGGTTTGACCGTCGGTAAATACTAGAGCGCGCCGTACGGACATTTCTTGACCTTTCAAGATATCTAGGGCGCGACGTAACCCTAAACCCATGCGTGTCCCACCGGAAAAGGTGCGTAGTTTGCTGATGGCGTTTTCTAAGTTGCTGATTTGGGTGGCGCTGGTTAAGCCGATGATTTGAGAGGCTGAGTCATCAAATTGTACTATACTAATGCGATCGCTTGCCCCCAATCTACCAGAATTGACTAGGGCTGACAAGGATTCAATGACAATATCTATTTTTGTTTTCCCCCCGGTGACCTGTGTATATTCTTTGCCATCCATGACATAGCTTTTACCCGTGGGTCTGGTCTCCCCAGCGACAATTTCATACATTGAGCCACTGGTATCAATCACGAAGGTAAAAGCTGTGGGGGGACGGGTTGCAGCTACTTCTTTTGTGGGTCGCAGTTTCAGCATCACAAATAGTTTTTGTCCTGCTTGTTCTGCTGGTAGAAATTCCCGATGGGGGGTAATAGTAATGTTGAGTAGATTTGACATGGTTTTTTATCTAAAGGGAACAGGGAACGGGGAACAGGGAACAGGGAATAGGGGGAAGCAACAAAATCAAGTCCCCTCCCTTTGCAAGGGGAGGGTTAGGGTGGGGTAAAACAATATTTGATACATTCATCATAAGTTTTCAAACATCCTCTAAGCAAACACTAGGGGGGGTAGCATTCCCAGTAGTGGTTCTATCCCCGATAGGTCCGGGGTCACTAGGGCGGGAATTTCTTGATTACCTGGTTCAGATAGTTGTTCTAAATTGGCTTGACTGAGTAAGGGTAAGTTAAGTGTGATGTTACTGGCCCGGAAACCTTCTTTAATATCTTCTGACCAGGTTTTGATTATTTGCTGGAGGTGATGATCTTTGATGGCGCATAGGCTTTGATTTTGCAAGGTGGTGCGGATGTCTTCTTGGCGTTGGGGGGTAAATGCTTTTTCCGGTGTGTTTTCTTCATGGGGTTGTAGGTCTAGTTCATATCTGTATTCTTCTGCTGAACCTTTGACTTGTAGGTAAAAGACGTATTTAATCATGGGTGACGGTGGTCGGTTGACGGTTTACTGTTGACTGTTGACGGTTGACTGTTGACGGTTGACTGTTGACTGTTGACGGGTGACTGTTGACGGGTGACTGTTGATGGGTGACTGTACTAGAGAGCGATCGCTATGAATACTGGAAGGGAAGTAAAAGAATATTTGATACACTAATCATGACTTGACAAACATCCTCTTAGGATAGTTGTCTCATTTCCTCTTGTACGTTCACCCCTATTTGTAAGGCTTGATCTAATATTTGACTATATTCACTCGCTGTCGCACTTACTTGTAATGCTTGTAAACCTGTGAGGTCAACAGCAAAGGATTCTGGGTTAAATCCGGGATTCTCTCTTAATATTTTGTCGGTTTGTATGGCTAGTAGTAAATCTTTTTTGGTGATTTTGATGGCTTCAATCACTTTTTCTCTGTTGCTTAAATCAATGGCGTTACCTACTGATTTTAATTGATCTAGAGTGTCAATATTTTTAATTATTTGGTTATGTCTATCTACCTCTTCTAGTAATTTGCAAAGTAGCAGCATGGGGGAATGTGTACCGGAAAGCTGCATATATTTTTGCAGAGTTTCATAAATGGGAACTGCGGTACTGACTGACACCAGTAGGGCAAAGCCTCCTATAATATAGTCAAAAAAGCCTTTATATTCTTTGAAAATAAATAATATCGACATCCAAGCAGATATGGCAAACAGAATATATAATCCTTGTTTACCCTGCTGTTGTTTGATAAATACAAAACTTAACATCTTGATTGGGTCTTGCACAACAGAGAGTTTGGGAACTGTGTTGATATCTAATCCGGTTAAGTTATTTAACTCTGTACGGCTGATTTCTAGGTCTTGTAAATCAGTTTGCATAATAGTTACCCGGTAGTTGGTGCTGGATTTGACTCAACCATTTTGACATAAATTTGACATGAATTTAACATAACTTAACATATGACTCTAATTTTCTATGGGGGATGACATGATTTCTAGGGTGATGTTTCCTAGTTTACGGGTGTCTCCTGGTTGTAGTTGTTGAAGAGGTTTTTTCATGTTTTTTCGTTCTGCATATTCGGGGTGAAATTCCATGAGAATGTTTTCTCCTTGTTTGTAGAATTTCGCAGTGATGGGGGTGAAACCTTCCGAGGCGTTCAGGGGTATTTGTGCATCTACGGAACTACCTATAATAATCGGTGTTGCACCTAATAAGTAGGTCGTTTTTTCCGTGGGGGTCCAACGGACTAAAAGATAGGGTTCTTGACTCAGTTGTTTTTGTTCGCTCCACGCAATCATTAAACCAATACAAAAACCCAGAATCACCGCACCTGATAACCGACCAGAAACATCTCCCAGGGCGATCGCAGTAATTAAAAAGGCTATGGCTCCCATGGCTCCCCCTAGAGTACCACCTAATAAGGCGTTTTTTAGCTTCAGGTTAGGTACAAAAAAGTGGGTTCCCCCTCCTAGTAAGGTTCCGAGTATTACCCAAGCAATGATTCTGCTCCCAGTTTGTAGTATGGTAATTTCTGGGAGGGAGAAAAATAAAAATTGACTCACCCCACCTGCTATCATACCCGCGCTGAGACTTCCTAGGGTGCTGATGGTTCCTTTTTTGGCTGTCAATAGGGGACGGTGCATATATTGGTTTTGTCCTATAATTAAAGATAGGCAAATACCCATGGCCAAAAATGCAGTCCAACCACCTATACGCAGCATGGAATATTCTAAGCTCAGGTAACCTGTGGGTGCAGATTCTACTAACTCTTTACCGATGATGGCTTCGGCTTCGCGAAAGGCTTGATCAATGTCCCCTGAGTCGGCGTAGAATACTAAAGAGCGATCGCCTGTGAGTTGGGCTAAATAGTGAATGTCAGCGTCACCAGTACCTACGGCAATCAGGTTAACGTTATTATTTCTCACATCTTGGGCGGTTTTTAGAGCTTCTTCTGCACTGTCCGGTTGTCCGTCGGTAAATAAGAGGATGTTCGGGGTAAGGTTGCTATATCTTAATTGGTCGTAGGCTTTTCTTATCCCATCAGCCATGTTAGTACTACCGTCAATGTTCCGCAGTTCCTGGATGGCTGTTTGTAGTTTATCCTTTTCTGTGGGGTTGGTGAGTCCAATGATGGGGGAAGCGTTACTATCAAATTTGACGATGGACAGGCGATCGTTTCCTCCCAGTTTGGTAGTATTTACCAGTTTTAACAGGGATTCCATGACGACATCTATTTTAGATTTCCCCCCGGTGACTATTCTATATTGTTTCCCATCTACGGTTTGAGTTTGTCCTGTGGGGGTAACATCCCCTGAGACTATTTCCCCCATGGAACCGCTGGTATCTATTAACAAAACTACTGCTGTTCCCGTTGCTGTGGGTGCGATTCTGGTTAGGGCTAAAAATGGTTCCCCTAGTATTATCGCTGCTATCAGGCAACCGACCGCGGCATATATGCCAAATAGTAGGGGTTTATTTCTTCTTAGGTTTCTCAATATATTTGGCATTTTATTTTGCATAATTTTAATATCTGTCTACTAAAGCCCAAACTCTGGTCTGATTGAAATCTGAATTTTCATCTACAAAAGCTGTAATATCACGAATAATTAACTTTTCACCTACTTTTAAAGCCTTATCAACTTTTTTCCCTAATTTATAATTAGGTGCTTGTGGTGGGTTTTCTCTAATATTTGTTGCAGTTGTAATAGTTACAACTGTACCGGGAGATGGTACAACATAAGGATAAATCGTGACTGGTTGACGTTTTGAGGGAAATAGTCTTTCTCCTTCAAAATCACCTGATGTATTCTCAACTAAACCTAACCAAATCCACCCACTTGATTTATTAGAAGTATTAGAAATAGGTATATTTTTTGGGGATGGTGTTAAGGGTGGAGGAACAACAACAGCGGGGGGTTGTTGCGGTGTTGCTTGTTGAGGGACGGGAGCAGGTGTATAAATTATTGTATGTGTGGTATTCGAGGGAGGATTGACAGCAATAGGTTCATTACTTACCGGTTGAGGAGTGGTTAAGGACATTGATAGGTTAAATGTTCTTGTACCTTGGGGTGCGGAAACTTCCAGAATATATTTTCCGCTGGTGGTTAATTCCCCAGTGTCAATAATTTGATTATCTGGGGTATAAACCACAATACAAACATCATCATTAGTGCTGTAGTTAAGTGTCTGACCCGATTCTGCATCAAATCTATAACCCAGAGATTTAGTAGCAGTCACACGACCAGATTTAATTAATGATTGATATAGGTTAATGTCTTCTAAGGTTTGCTGATCTAAGTTGAGTGTGGGTTTATCTGGACAACCGGGGGATGAGTCAACCGGTGCGATAGATGAGGAAGAATTTAATATTGGATTACTACAGCCATAGGTTATTAATAATATTAGTCCTAAAATGAGTTTATTCATAGTTTTTTGTAGGTAGGATCTCAACTCAGATAAAATAAGGTTAATTTATTCAAGTTAATACAGAGTATTTTTTTTAATTTTCCCGCGAAACCTAGTATTATTAGCCATTAATTTACCTTGTTATAGTCATAGATTTTCCAAACACCGTTTTCTTGTGCAAAGACGTAAGTAAATGTACCTCTATAAGAACCTGAGTTTTTTTTATCAATACCT
Organism: Anabaenopsis tanganyikae CS-531; assembly: GCF_029891675.1. Lineage (NCBI taxonomy): Bacteria > Bacillati > Cyanobacteriota > Cyanophyceae > Nostocales > Nodulariaceae > Anabaenopsis > Anabaenopsis tanganyikae. Next base: position 8,160 of record NZ_JANQDF010000096.1, on the reverse strand, counting down.
TGTTCTCCCTCAAGATATAACTCCTCAAAAATTCTCACTTTTATATATGGTCGTGTACCAGAGTTAGAAAATTCTTCAACATCTGTAATTTCGGATGTCGTATATGTATAGTAAAAGTTGTTATCCCGTAACCAAGCAACTGAACCATCATCTTTTGTGGTGTTATAATAAAGATTCCCTGTTGCTAATTGGTCTACTAAGTCTAAATCGTAAGGAGGTCCAAAAATTTGCGGTTTAGCCTCATACCAACTTTGAACTATTTGTAATGCTTCATCTTCAGAAATATTATGTACTGGTTGACTTACCCTCCGGGGTGAAACCCTGGGGGGTTGGGGTCTTGGTTGTTGAGTCTGTACAGGGGTAGGTGTGGGAGTCGGGGGAGGATTGACAGCAATAGGTTGAGGAGTGGTTAAGGACATTGATAGGTTAAATGCTCTTATCCCCTGGGGTGCGGAAACTTGGAGAAGATATAAAGACATTCCTAAACCAAATACTCGATGATTTTGAGGTGCGGAAACTTCCAGAATATATTTTCCGCTGACGGGTAATTTCCCACTGCTAATGATTCGATTATCTGGGGTATAAACCACAATACAAATATCATCATTAGTAGTGTAAGTGAGTATTTGACCCGATTCTGCATCAAACCTATAACCCACAGCTTCCGTAGCAGTCACACGACCAGATTTAACTAACGTCTGTTCATTTAGTCCAACTTCGGTGATATTTTGTTGATTGAGGTTAACTTTAAATGTCTCTGAACAACCAGAAACTGTAGTCCCCGGTGCGATCACAGATCGAGAATTTAATATTGGTTGACTACAGCCGTAGGTGAGTAATAATGTTAAGCCCAAGGTAAGTTTATTCATGGTGTTGGATGAGTAAATAGTGATTGAAAGATGGTTTTGATAATTAGGGAGATGATTTACGGACAAATAACCAGCTGTTAGCCTCATCACTCCACATCAGAGAAATTCTGGTTTTCTTATCTTCCGCAACTCTACCATTATTCATTTCATACCATAGTTGAGCATCAACTACAGCGCGATCGCTATTTTGACTAATTAGCTCCACATTACCAATTCTGATTTCTGCTACACTATCCCACCACTCTTGATATTTAGAAAAATCTCCCGATATACCTTTAAACTGGGGAGATAACCTAGTCCATGTTTGATCATATTGACGGTTATTCAGTGCTGTATAGTGGTTTCTGACAAAATCATCAGCTGGTGGCCGTGATGGGGAACTAACCGACTGAGATACTAAAGCGGGGTTTGAAGGTACTGGGATGGGTATAGACTTACGTGTTTCAGTGGTTGGGGTATCGTTGACAGTAGTTTGGTCCGTGGTTGAACTACTAGCAGTGTCTACAGTTGTCGGTTCTGGTGTTTCAGCGCTGGGAGTATCGTTGACGGTAGTTTGGTCCGTGGTTGAACTACTAGCAGTGTCTACAGTTGTAGGTTCTGGTGTTTCAGCGCTGGGGGTATCGTTGACAGTGGTTTGGTTAGTGGTTGGGGAACTCCTAGCAGTTTTTACAGGTCTAGGTCTTCGTGTTTTAGTCCTGGGAGTATTTTTGACGGTAGTTTGGTTAGTGGTTGGGGAACTACTAGCAGTATTTACAGTTGTCGGTTCTGGTGTGGGAGTCTCTGGAATATCTTCCACAACAGGACTGGTTAAAGACATTCCTAAACCAAATGCTCTATCATTTTGGGGTGAGGAAACCTGAAGAATATATTTTCCCCTGGTCGGTAATTCCCCACTGGTAATGATTTGATTATCTGGGGTATAAACCACAATACAAATATCATCATTAGTATTGTAGGTGAATGTTTGACCTGGTTGTGCATCAAACCTATAACCCACAGCTTCCGTAGCAGTCACACGACCAGATTTAACTAACATCTGTTCATCTAGTACAACTTCGGTGATATTTTGTTGATTCAGGTTAACTTTAGATGTCTGTGAACAATCGGAGGGTGAGGTAACAGGTGCGATCGCCGAGCGAGAATTGAATAGGGGTTGACTACAGCCGTAACTCATTAATAATATCAGGCTTAAGGTGAGTTTATTCATGTCTCTAAAGCCTGCTCTTTTAAATACTTACCCCAAAAGTAAAATGGTACCACACCAGCCACACCAATCCCCCCCAATGTCAGTATAAATATAGTTAGGCGCACTACCCCAGGGAGCGATCGCCCAAATACAGTAATTCTGTAATCTTTAGTATCAGACTCCGCTGGTTTTTCACTTCCGGGGACATTCACCACCACTTGGACTTGATGCTTTTTCCCCCGTTCTGCATTTGGTTGGGTGTAGGTAATTTCATATTCACCTAATAAAGCATTGAGAAATAGTTGTAAGTTTTCAGCGATACTTGTAGCGTTTCCCGAAAATTCCGCAACTCCCCCCGTTAAATCAGCAATTTCCTTTAACCGTTGTTGGTCTACAAACTCATCTTCTGGAACCTTACCCGCACCAGTCCCAATATCAGCACGGGTCGCAGCTCTACCCAGGTTATATTTTTTCCCCAACTCTGCGGGAGTCAAACCATAACCCAAAGTATGGACATTAATATGACTATAGCGGTTAAATAAACTCTTTAAACTCTCAAAGTCTCGTTTTTCATTCCCCTGGTTGTGAAACCCATCCGATAACAGAATAATTGATAATCTCGGTTGCGGTTGACTAGAATTTTCCGAAATCTCAAAACGCGGGTCTTTCTCATTTCCCAAAAACCTCACCGCTTCCTTAATCGGTTCATAAAGATTAGTAGCAGCGCAGGGTTTGACCGTTCCTAAATAGTCTAGATAGTTTTGTAGTTGAATATGACTTGCTGGGTAAAACCTATCCAAAGTCCTAGGATTCACCGGTAAATCTTGACACTTACTCCCACCCACCCCAAAGGGAACAATAGATATTTGTGTATTACCCCCCCGTTGACTAGAGCTATCCACGAACTGACTCACAGCACTAATTGCACCAGCAAACCTAGTTTTACCAGTACTGTCTAACCGGTTCATACTCCCACTGTAGTCTAACAGCACAACTACCCAAGCTGGAGGGGGTGAACTTTCTTCTGGACTCTTCCAGTCTCTGGGGAGAAATTTAAATTCTTTGTTGTCTACAAGTAACTTAAAATTATTCTCCTGTAGACCTATAATTGGTCGCCTATTTTCTGCGTTAGTTACCTGAACGCGAACAGTAACCCGGTCATCGTTAACTTGAGGATTACCAACAATTTCCGCTTGATTTTGCTCTCCCCAACTGGGAGCAGCTAGGGAAGCTACCACCAACACCGACAAACTAAGCTTGTGGGTCAAGGAACCGATTATAGTAGACAAAACGATAAAATTTTTCTTCATGTTGGCCATCCATTTTGACTGTGTGAAAAGTCAAAACGTGATTATGCTTTAAAGGTATTTGCTTTGAGGAATTTAACCGGGAACCGTTAATTTCTATTTTTTCGTAATGCTCCCTCTGAGGAACTAAAACCACCTCACGCTGTTTTACTATTAAGTCTGCCACGTGTGGAGCAACTCCAGGCAGATAAATATGTGCTCTATCTTCCCCAGAGCCAATGGTTACCTTACCATTGCTGGGTAGTTGAATTGATAAACCTTCTTCAATATCCTCAGCTTCACCATCACTGACAAATCTTAATAGAGATTTATCTATATATGCTGATGTTTTTTGCGAATTGTCTAATACTAGTTCACCATCCTCATCATGACTATACTCATCTTTTTTAAACCCCGTATACTCAAAACCTGTACCAGCCCTTAAAGCCGCCATATAGCTCGGAGAATTAGTAATACTAAAAACTGTCCCCAGCACTAACCCCAGAACCGCAAAACCCAAAGGGTCTTCAACACTTCTAAATTCCGCCGTTACCGTTCCCGAAGCAGCACGGATGACCTCAAAAAGCGCCGCCGCCAATAAACTGGCCGCCATCGCCCCAACACAGCTAGTATTTAAGCGTTTGCGGAACCGTTTCGGGTCCCCCGCTTCCATACTGTGCCAACGCCAGCTTAAACCCTCAGCAATACCCACCGCAGCACCAATTACCAACCATCCCAAAGTTCTCACAAAAGCACTGGGAACCCCCAGCACCGGTAAAAAGAGAACCTGGGAAATTACACCACCAATCAACCCGGCTAAACCACCCAAACCCAGAGCAATTAATAAAGGTCTTTTGACAATGCGAAAGTTGAGTTTATACCTGGTGGGGTTGCTGATAAATATTTCATTCATCACCATACCCGCAGCTAAAGATATAGCTACACAGGGAAATAACACGATTTCGGGAAACTGTCTTAATATCCCCAAGTCGGTGAGGAAAAATTGACCCAAATTCCAGCCAATTAAAGCTGATGTGAGTCCAGCCAAAATGTACAGGTAGATTCTCACTTTATCTTACACTCCCATAGGGGTAAATTTTTATGTGTACGGACACTTTCTGAATAAGTACTAAACACAGGGAACAGGGAACAGGGAACAGGGAACACAGGGAACACCAAAATCAAGTTACCTCCCCTTACAAGGACAAGACAAGGTGGACAAGGTGGACAAGAGGGGACTGGATTTTATTGTTTTTTGTGTGTTACCCAATCCTTCCGTGTGTTCCGTGTGTTCCGTGTGTTCCGTGTGTTCCCTGATATAAAAATTACCTGTTGAACACTTTCCAAACATCCTCTCAAAAGATTCGCTTAATTGAGTTGTTTAATACTTTCCGAACATCCTCTAAGTTATAATTAAAAAACATCCTGTGTTCTCGTCTTAACCAACCAAGTGTAATAAATGCTAATAATACCAAAACAGGTAATAAAATTTCATTCTTGCTCTTAAACTTTACTAATCTTATAATTGTCTCTACTGGGCTAATTTTTCTTTTAAAAGTCAAACCTAAAATAGTGGGTGAATATGATTCATTACTACGGTTAGGACAAGCCCCTAAAAATACCTTTTTAGAAACTATAGCATCACTTACCTGATAGAAGTAGGCAGATAAATCATATTCTTGTAGTAACTCGAATAATTGCGCCAAAGGCTTGTAGTAAGATAACTTGTAGGAATCATAAATAACAAATTCCCGACACATAATTAACTCTTGCCAAATCTTTTGAGGGAAATTCAAATTATCAAATTGTTTGGCATCAGTATCTGATTGTTGATGAATTAATTCCAAATCATAGCGCACATCATTAATGAAACGATGACGAAAAACAGCCCAAGCACCACCTTTAAGCAGTAACCAATTTATAGACTCCGGGGAAATGTGCTTTTGGAGTAACTTAGGTAAAAGTAATTTAATTCCCTTGGCTAGTTGCTCTTGGGGAAAATAATCACCGATCGCACCTTGAAACTGTAAAGAAGTATTGTGATATTCACTGGGTTGTTTACCAGGCTGAATATTTAACCATTTGAGAAACTCTGGTAAAGTCTCAGGGATGACCATGGCGCGCAGGGTGATGAGTCGCACCGAGGAAGAGCTATGGATTTTTTCACTCATGGCGGTGGTTGCACCCTCGGCATCAAATAAGCTGTACCATTCTTCTGTATTCAGTTGTTGATTTTCTAAGGTGTCAATAATTGTCTCTACAGCTGGGGGTTCAACTTGTGATATATTGATTAAGCTTTGAATGGCGGCTTTAATGGCTTTTTTAGTCGATGCTGTTTCAATAATCTGTCTTGCCAAAATCTCACAGGCTTCTAGGGAAGCGGGTTGGATGATCTGAAAACTGTGGGGTTTTACCAGTGCTTCTACATTAAACGCCCAGGAAATGGGCTGAGTTTGATCCAGATTATGTTTCCCAATGGCTAGGGTATTAACATTTGTTAAGTTATACTGCTGTGGGTGCAATAATGTGGGCTTTGTAGTTACTAGTTCTAGATCATTGGGTGTGGGGTCATAGTCAGATGAACCAGCCAAAGCTGGGTCAAAATAGGCATATTCTCCTACATATTTACTATCAAAGGGGTTAAATGTGGGTTTACCCTGACTTTCCCACCAAGCTATGAGACAGCCCAGGTTACTGGCTCCGGGGGTGAAAAAATAACGATAGAAAGAGAACTTGTAGCCGCCTTCATCCCTTGCTTGTGTGACCACAGCCATCACAGACCAAGTCTCTTCCCCAGTCCCCACCACTCGGCCAATAATGGCGGGTTGCTCGTCGGAAGCTCCTCCTATGGTCGCAAATTCTTGGTTAGCAATGGAACGCTCTACAACCGGGGGAATGGGGTCTAGGGTGGCGTTGATATATTTACCGGTAAATCCTAGAGATACCCAACCACCGTTAGGGTTTTTTTCTAGCTCAATACCTTTGCTAAATTCATATACTGGAATCATGGTTACTATGTATAGTCATCCTATTTGAGTTGAGAAATTGTCAGTGAGGAAAGGGAACAGGGAACGGGGAACAGAAATTGTTCAGAAATCAAATATGAGTTTTATATTTGTATTCACACCACCGGTCAAGTAAATAAAGTACACACATTAAGATTATAAATCTTGTGGGGTGAGCATATTGCCCGCCCTTTTCTAAATTGCTTTTCGAGTCACTCCAGATCCCCAGAATTTCTTAAAGAAGTCCAGGATCTAAATTGGTTAGGCGACTGTGTTAACTTGACTGGGTGCTATGTTATGTAGATCTTGGTACATTGCTCCAAGAAGCAAATCGCTCTGGGTTGAAAAATTCCCTTTGATGCTACACCACCGAACCGGGGGTTAGAAACCCCCGTCTCAAAGCTAAAGTCAGATAAATCTGACTAGAAAATCATCTATTTGATTATCTGGAGCTAGAAGTCGAGGAGCTGGGTGACTGTGGGACGGGTGCAAGATCCCCCACTTCTCACATCATTAGAGGTAATCTAGGATAATTTCGCTAGAAGTCGGGGAGCTGTGGGGCGATAGCGAAGCGCTGCTGCAAGCAGATCGCCACCGAACCGGGGGTTAGAAACCCCCGTCTCAAAGCTAAAGTCAGATAAATCTGACTAGAAAATCATCTTACGCAAAACATCAAGCATTCCTCGGCTTTTGAGTTCTTTGGTAAGGCTATCTATAATAATTTTCTGGACATCACTAGGGCTAGTATTAGCTAGGTATTCCCATTGTTTAGGTTGGGTGGTTTGAATAAAGTTGATGATTTGGGTGGGAAAAAAGGCGGTTTCTCGGTCGTAGTCTTTCGGGTTCCCCTGGTGGTATCCACTGATGTCTAGGAGTTCTCTTTCTATGATTTGTTCAAAGTCTTTTTCTTTGTACATTACTTTTGTTGTTCTAAGAGGATGTTTTAAAAGTCTCTCATGATGTATCAAATATTTTCATATCCCCCTAAATCACCCTTTTGTTAAAAATTTAGCCCCCCTTTTTAAGGGGGGTTGGGGGGATCAATCAGTGTCATTGATGACAATAAAAAACTTTTGAAACAACCTCTAACCAGTTAGTTAAATCTGCTAGAGATTGGAGGTCAAAAATTACATCTGCTAGGTTTTCTAATTGTGCTGAAGATAAGCTATTAATTTGGCTTTCCAATGTGGGAGTAATATTGTTAAATCGCCGTTTTACTTGTCTTCTAATAATTTTTTGTTCTCCTTGTTTAATTCCCTTCTCAATTCCCTTTTCCATCCAACTGGTAACAATTTACATAATTTGTTCCTCTTCAACTAAGTTGGCTTGTTTTAACTCGGTGTTTAATTCTTCTTCTTCCGCTGTGTTTAACCTGAAAGGATGTTTAGTAAGTGATGATTAGTGTACCAAATATTCTTTTACCCCTCCCCCTTCCTTACAAAGGTAGGTTTTTAATATAATCTGTGAACGCAAGACCACCGAAGACAAGGAAGGAAAGTGGACAAGGAAGATTTTATCCGGAAAATGGTCTTTTAATGGGCTATTTTTCTTACTAAGAATACAGACTTTGTGCTGTTTTTCTCCGGTGGTCACCTTGTCCACCTTGTCCACCAAGTCTTGTCCTTGTCAGGAGAGGGGACTGGATTTAATTGTTTTTTGTGTGGTCGGTGTGTTCGGTGTGTTCGGTGTGTTCCCTAAGATGAAAATTATCAAATAACCGCCATACTTTACTTTTGTTGTTCTAACCAGTTAGTTAAATCTGCTAGAGATTGGAGGTCAAAAATTACATCTGCTAGGTTTTCTAATTGTGCTGA
>NZ_JANQDF010000095.1:0-5056 GCF_029891675.1 Anabaenopsis tanganyikae CS-531 | reverse complement strand
GGGAACAGGGAACAGGGAACAGAGATTAAGAAGGAATATTCAGGCATTTTCTTCAATAACCAACATTATTTCCCTTATACGGTAAGCTTTTTCGGATTTTATCAAAACAATTTAGCATATTAGGTACTGAAGAACCAGAATTCTTACAACAAGTAGGAGAAATATCATGAGTAACTTAAACATACAAATACCCGAATTCTTATATAAGCAAATTGAAACCTTAGCAGCCAAAGAAAATATGCCTTTAGAACAAATGGTAGCCATTGCACTATCAGCACAAGTTTCTGCATGGATGACCAAAGACTATGTAGAAGAAAAAGCCAAACGCGGTAGTTGGGATAAATTCCAGGAAGTTTTAGCTAAAGTCCCTGACATAGAACCAGAAGACTACGACAAACTATAATACCCAATTCCCAATACCCAATTCCCAATTCCCAATCCCCAATTCCCACAAGTGTTGAATGTTAAGAAAGAGGTGATAAAAATAGCCCAAAATATGGTAAATTTTGGGCTAAGGATTAAAATAAATTAATTGATAATGATTATAAATTCATTTCCCAAGATTGTCAAAGACATCCTCAGACCGTTGCCAAAAAATGATTATCCAGTTTTGAACAGCCGTCTTTATGTTGAGTGTTGGTTGGCTTATGTCTTGGATAATAGCTTAACAAGTATGCGGGACTTATTTAAAAGATTAAATAATACGGGAATTGACGTAAGTATTTCAACATTTTTCTCTGACATCAGTTTCATCCCCTAACTTTGGTGCCTCAGCATAGCGTCTGAGAAATTCATCATTCCACCAATAAATAAGAGGCTTTTCTTTGATAAGATTAAAGCGATCGCTCCAAAATTCAAACCGTCCAACCTGTGCCAAAGAAGTAACGCTCTTTCGTGATGTTCCCCCTACTTCTGCTGGACGCAAGTCCAGTAAAAGCAAGGAACGTCAGTAATGCACCGAATCCCGCGCCTAAAGGCGTGGGGAGTGTCAAAAAGAAACTCGAATTAACTGATACCTTTGTCTAGTGCCTAAAATATCGTAAGTACCGGGTTGCAAGTCCATTTTTTCAAGGTCTTGCTGTGAGGCGATCACCAGGATTGAAGGCGGTTTTTCTGGCTGAGAAGTTCGATTTTGAATATACTCTACTGCATCTTTTGGCTGATAAATATAATTTACCGGTTTTTGGGTGTAAAATACTACGCTTGGTTTTTTGAAGCCCACCATCACTAATTCCTCATCTGATAGAGGGATATGTTTCTGTGCCACCACAAGGGCAGATAAGTCCCTCAAAGGTTGCTGACGCTGTTGATCCATCAAGAATAAGGCTGGCATTAAGACAATGATCAAGGTGGCTGTAAAAATCAGTAAATTTGCGCTAATAATACTGTGCCAACGGCGACCGATAATTAAAGCGCCAATCAGGAGCGCCCCCAAAAACCAAATTATTCCCCCTAGTGTTGGTAAACCTGCCTTTTGAATCAGTAGGAGGAAGCCGGGCGCAACTGAATTATGATCCATTAAATGAGTAATCTGAAATAGTGCCACTGCCAATACTGTGGCTAAAATCACATTAGTCCAAGCACTGATTTTGAGAACAGAAGAGGCGCTGGGGATATCTGACTTGTTTTCGGGGAGAAAATCACTCCATAATAATGCTATTAAAATAGCTACGGCGGGCATTAAAGGCAATACATAACTGGGAAGTTTAGTGACAGCAATATTAAAAAACCCAAAGATAGCAATAAACCAGATACAGGCAAATAAACCCAATTGTTGAGAGCGTTCTTGGCAATTCCTCCAGTGCGATCGCTGCCAAAATCTGGTTCTAGCCATTGCTGCGGGTAAATACACTGAGTAGGGCGCAAATCCGAGTAATACTACTAAGAAGTAGAAATACCAAGGAGCGGAGTGACCATTAACTACCTCTGTAAAACGTTCTACATTGTGATAGCCAAAAAAGGAATTGATGTAATCCCAACCATTACGCCAGCTGACCAAGAGATACCAGGGGGCTGATAAACCGAAAATAATTAGCATCCCCGTGAAGATACGCATTTCTTTTAAGACTTTGCGGGTGTTGCCAACATAGATAATAAATGCGCCGATAATGAGTATGGGTAAAACAATTCCTACGGGACCTTTACTCAAAATCGCCCCAGCAATTAAGACGTAACAAGCCAAATACCACGAGTTGGGGAATAGAGATAAAGGGAATTGTGCCTGTTGTTGTTGCTGACTAGCATACCCTAGAAAAAAACATAATAATGCTGATGCCATGCACCCAGTCAGCATCATATCTGAGACACCGGTTCTTCCCCAGACAATCATCTCAGGACTGAGTGCTAGCATGGCGGCTGCAAGCATTGCTGTGAAGTTGCGCCGAGTCGGCTGTGAAACCTGCTCTAATTGGTCTTTTTGGGATAAATACCAGTGTACAGTGTAAAAAGTTAAACTGATGACTCCTACGGCCGCCATGGCTGAAGGTAGCCGCACTGACCACTCATTTACCCCGATAATTATATAGGCGATCGCTTGACACCAGTAAATTAAAGCTGGTTTATCAAAACGAGTTTCGCCGTTAAAAATGGGGGTAATCCAATCACCTGTAACCAACATTTGACGGGAAGCTTCAGCAAACAGTGGCTCTGTTTCATCAATCAAGCCCACAGTACCCAAGTTCCACCCATAAGCCAGCCCAGCAATCAAAATTAGTATAGTCACAGCCAAAACTGGACTTTTGAGTATATTTTTGTACCAGTTGTTCACAGTATTCGGAATAGTCAGTTTTATCCTCATTATTTATTCGTCAATACTCAACAGTTAAAATAAGTACTTATATTTTGTTCTGGGTCAGACCCTGGGGAATAGGAAATTAACTGCCCTCAAGGAGTCAGTACTAATAACCATTCTCGATTTTCGGTGTTCCATTGCGGCCAAGAGGTTTCCCCAACTACATATGGTCCCCAGTAACGCCGAGAACCGTCTTGTGCAAAGGCAACTATAACATCTCCGTTTTCCAACTTGAGATTCCCATTAGGTAAGGACAGAATCAACCCCTGTTCACTACCTTCTTGGGGATCAAAATCCCAATGAGCTGGAACAACGGAGGTGGTCACCTGTGGCTGTCGCGCCAGTAAAGCCAGGCGCACAGGCTGATTTGTTTGATTGCTCATGCGTAAACTGCCTTGATGGTTGGTATTAGCAGTTGAGCCTTGATCATCTGCCAAGATGTAAGTATTGTTGAGTCCGATTTTATTGGCTTGGGTAGTTTCTGAACCGATGGTAGTAGAAGTGACTGTTTGATTTAGGACGGGTGGGACTGAAATTACATCCGGCTCTAGGATGTCAGAAGCAGGTAGATTCATATGGTCAGTTGACTCAAAGGACACACTGATTTCCCAGCATCCCACCATGAATCCCAGCAGACCCAGGGTACAAATTGTAATAGCAGCGTTACGATATGCTGTCAATTTCATGTTGATAATGGTTAGTAATAATATTTTGTTTAGACTTTACCAAATACTAGCCTATTCTCTGAGGCGGTAAAATGTAACTATTTGGCACCCACTACCCTGGTTATTAATGCAAAACACGCGTTTAACTAATTTATTCGATACCATTGCTGGCCGTTTGGGGCAATGGTTCTTAAATCCTTGGCGACGTTTATCCTTACTATTGATTAACTTCTTTTTTGGTTTTTTCCTGGGAACAGCAATTTCTACCATAGCAGGCCAAAGAGGTACGTTAGATATTGTCATGGCCAGTATTCTTGTGGTACTCACAGAGGTGACTAGCAGAATATTTTATAGTCGCAGGTTTTTGGCAAAACCTTCGCTCTTGGTAGAATCGCTTAACGTTCTCAAGGTCGGTTTTACATATAGTATGTTTGTCGAGTCCTTTAAACTGGGTTCCTAATTATGAATTTTTGGGAAGCTGAAGTAAATCCCACAAAAGCAAGTTTACTCAACTGTGTGCTACCAACTTTTCACCAATTCTGCCAAACCCACCTGAATCAGCCACCAGAAACAATGTTAGCCCTGTTGTGGGACTTATGGCTACCATTAAGTATGAAATTAGCTTCCCATCGCCAGGACTTGGGAAGACCCCTAATTCAGGGAGTGTTAGGGGGACAAGGTACCGGTAAAACCACAATGTGCCAGGTACTGTGTAAGCTTCTCCAGGAGTTGGGATATCGGACTGTGAGTTTATCGTTAGATGACTTGTATAAAACTTACGCCGATCGCCTAATTTTAACTCAGCAAGACCCCCGGTTGATTTGGCGCGGACCACCGGGAACCCATGATCTAGATTTAGGTTTAAAAGTCCTAGATCAAATTCGTCAGGGCGTAAGTCCGGTGATTATTCCCCGCTTTGATAAATCGGCATACAATGGTGCTGGCGATCGCACTACCCCAGAAATCGTGAAAGATATTGATATTGTTCTGTTTGAAGGTTGGTTTGTGGGGGTGCGGCCAATTAATCCAGATGTATTTAATCATGCACCGCCGCCCATTGTCACAGAGGAGGATAGGGTATTTGCTCGTGACATGAATCAGCGACTGAGTGATTATCTACCACTGTGGGAACGATTGGACAGTTTAATTATACTATATCCCACTGATTACCGTTATTCCCTGACCTGGCGACAACAAGCAGAACAACAAATGATCGCTACTGGCAAATCGGGGATTTCAGATGCACAGATTGAGGAATTTGTCAAATATTTTTGGCGATCGCTGCACCCGGAATTATTCATCAGGCCGTTGGTGGAATCGCCTACAGGGGTTGATTTAGTCATTACCATTAATTCTGATCACAGCGTGGGGGGAGTTTATCCCAAGTAGATGGAATAAAGGTACACTCTTCCTAGTTGAGTGGTGTTAATTGACTAAGAGGATGTTTGTCAAGTCATGATTAGTGTATCGAATATTATTTTACCCCACCCCCTTCCTTACAAGGGTAGGTTTTTAATATGATCTGTGAAGGCAAGACTACCGAAGACAAGGAAGGAAAGTGGACAAGGAAGATTTTATACGGACAATGGTCTTTTAATGG
>NZ_JANQDF010000094.1:0-5094 GCF_029891675.1 Anabaenopsis tanganyikae CS-531 | reverse complement strand
ATTACACGCACCCTCAACAGTGAAAGGAGCTATCAGCTGATGGTTACACAGCGCGGCAATTATGTTCACCCGACCTTCACGACGACCTGATTTAAGTGCATGGAAGCGCTGTCCTTTTGAGTTCCAACCGTAATCATACTGCTCTGGGTTGTCCATTCCTGACTCATCGAGGTATACAATCTTCTCCACAGGTAACTTGGACAACTGCGTTACGAAAGCCTGTCGTTTGACCTCATCGCGCTCACGGTAGCCATAAGTCTTTTTTTTCGCGTAAAACCAATTTTTTTCAAAGCTCTTGAGATTGTGCGATCGCTAATTTCTTCAGGCCAAAGTCAGGCCATCTCTACTTGGGTTTTATCGCTATGTACCGAAGCAAACTCACGAAATTTTTCCCATCGGTTTTTCGCTTCAACCATAGGGTGATGGTGTTGCGACTAATATTAAACATTTGACTGGCTTGAGTTTTCTTCAAGCCATTGAGTTCAATCCCTTGGATTACTTTTTGACGAAGGTCGTAACTGTACGGCTTGGGCATATACCTGTAGCAAGCGATCGCTTCACATGAAAAGGGACTACTTATAGTTTATGCTTAAATTACCTTGGCGGTTGCTATGTTTGCGGATATCGCACTGGAGAACATCACGACTGGAACGCGCAAATTCAAGGATGTTTGTATGGATTTAATCACCGAATTAATGATTCTATAATGGCTAGGCCAACCCGTCTTAGATTGAATGTTAGTTTGAAAACACTACCTTGGATTTCTTTAGTACTCGTCTCACTGAGTTACAGTACATTGGGTTGGGTATTATCAGATAATAATGCCCCTCTTTATCTGTGGATATTACTTATATTAGCTATTTTAGTTTTAGTGGCGAGCTTAACTGTTTCTGTGTCGGTAATCTCAAAATATTCTAGTCTATTAGTTAGCTCAAATCTCAGGTCTTTTACTGTTGCCACTCTTGGCGCTTTCTTGTTTTTTCTGATGCTAGCTTGGTTCGGTATATTTCTGGATATGTTGCTGATTATTTGTGCGGGTATCTTGGCGAGAATTGACTGTCAAACTGCTGGTATCACACAATTACAAGCTTTTTTAATTATCTTGCTCTTTTCATTAGGGGGGTTAGGTTGCGGTCACTTACTACACTTCGTATCTTCAGGGTATGTGTAGTGGTTGGAGAGGGTGGGGATTACCCACCCACGCACATCTAAACGGTAGCTGTCTCCCCTGGGGTTGCAACTGGATAAACACTAACTTTTTTGCGGGCTTTACCTTTTCTCTCAAAGGCTACTAAACCATCAATTAAGGCAAACAAGGTGTCATCGCTACCAATACCAACATTGTTACCGGGGTGAAATTTGGTTCCCCGTTGACGTACGAGAATGTTTCCCGCTAGTACGGTTTGACCACCGTAGCGCTTGACTCCCAAGCGTTGAGCATTAGAGTCGCGTCCGTTACGAGTACTACCTGTTCCTTTCTTATGAGCCATAATTACCTCTTGTGTTTTCTTTCTTTATTATTCAGCTACAGCTTCTACAGGGGAATTATCGGTATTCGTATCGTCTGATACCTCTTCTGGAGCAGTAAATACCGCGCCATTCAGGGTGATGGAATCAATCATCAGTCTAGTAATTTCTTGCCGATGTCCGCGTTTTTTGCGGGTTTTCTTTTTCGGCTTCATTTTATAAACTATGACTTTGCGGCCTCTCAGATTCCTGAGAATTGTTCCTTCTACCGTCGCCCCTGTTACTAACGGCTGTCCTATGGTGACTTCGCCGTCATGCTGCACTAGTAATACTGAATCTATTGTAACTTTTTCGTCGGCTTCGATATGGAGCAGTTCAATATCGTAAAAGCGACCAGGTTCAACTTTTAGTTGCTTGCCGCCAGTTTCAATAATTGCGTAGGTCATGAAATTGTCCTTGAAGTTGCCGTACAGGTAGCTGGCTTTAAAGGCGATCGCTCGCTGTTGCTAGCTTTTGTGTATGTCTACCTGATCCGAGCAGGAATAAGACAGACAATCCATCACTATACTTATATTAATCTGCTTATGTCAACTGTGATTGAGGGGTTTAGTTGAGTTTTAAATATTACTATAAGGTGTTGAGTTTTGAACAACCAGTTCAAAACTCAACAGGGGAATTTGTTAATTTCTCGCCCCTAACTTTTGACCGACACCATTTTTTTGTGCTGGGTCGTCTGCGGGTAATTCCACACCAAAGACACGCCCAAAAGCCTTTTCTACTTTGTAGCCAGAATCAATGGACTCTAAGGGGTCTTTGCGGAGTCTATGACGCAGACATAAAGTAATTACACGTTTGATATCATCAAGAGTGACTTCTGTCCGACCTTCAAAAGCGGTTAATGCTTTGGCGGCGCGGTTGGTAACAATATCACCACGCAAACCATCAACATCTAGTTCTGAACAAATTTCGGAAATTTTCACCCGCTGCTCGTAGTCAAGTGTGACTTGGGGTAACAAATTCTGAGCATTGACAATTTTTTCTTGTAATGCTTCCTGTTCAGATTGATATTTTTGCAGAAATTCAGGCGGATTTTGGTCAAATTCCGCCCTTTGTTCCACAATCTGCACCCGTAAAGCAGGTTCTTTGACGGTGTGAATTTCTGCGTGCATTCCAAAGCGGTCTAACAGCTGGGGGCGTAATTCACCTTCCTCGGGGTTCCCAGAACCTACCAGCACAAACCGGGCTGGGTGGCGAATAGAAATTCCTTCCCGTTCTACAGTGTTCCACCCACTAGCAGCAGAGTCGAGTAACACGTCTACTAGGTGGTCATCTAGCAAATTGACTTCATCCACATAGAGAATACCTCGGTTAGCCTTGGCTAGCAATCCCGGTTCAAAGGCTTTCACACCTTCAGATAAAGCTTTCTCAATGTCGATGGTACCACAAACTCGGTCTTCTGTAGCTCCCAATGGTAGGTCTACCATTTGAACTTTTTTATGAGTCACGGGTATTTCCGCCCCCTGTTCCACCATCTGGCGAACTTCATCGCTCATCACGTCGGGGTCTTTGGGGTCACTATTGAAGGGGTCATTGGCCACAACTGGGATTTCTGGCAATAAATCCGCCAGGGCCCGGATAGTCGTGGATTTACCGGTGCCGCGATCGCCCATAATCATTACACCACCGATTTTGGGATCAATCACGTTCAACAGCAGCGCCAGTTTCATTTCTTCCTGGCCCACAATTGCTGTAAATGGGAATACCACGCGACGCGCACTGGCCGTGGATTGAGCAGTTGGAGTCACTAAATTACCTTAACAATATTTTTCTTATTACCGTTCTCTATTGTGCCACAGTTAGGAGGTGAAGAAGCGACTACAGCAGGTTGGTAATTTCAAATCAGCCTCTGAGGTAGTAACACTGCATGGAAATTTAACTCAAATTTATTTAGATGTGAGTTCACAGTCGAGCGCGTTAATTTAAGTACATAGTTAATTTAATTTAAATAGCCCCGGTCGATGAATCAAAACCTTAATTTAACTTCCACCCAAGAGTTCCCCACTCATAAAAATCACAGTTTTTCCCCACTACAGTTATCTGTGAAGCCATTGATTATCTTTACTCTAGAACTGCTACTAGCAATACCCCTGGGTTTAGTCTTAGTCAAATTACACGTGGGCGGAATTGCTTGGATATTTGGGGGACTAGCCTCGGGTGCTATGGTTTTACAAATATGTCGGATTGTATATCAGTATAATCCCAGTCCTAATCGCCGGGCCCGCAAGGTGGGAATGGCACTTGTGGGCTTAACTGTGGGTGCTTCAAGTAGTGGTAGCGATTTAACGGGTTTGGCTTCTGGGATTCCTGTATTTATTTTTCTGACTTTGTTCTTAATAGTTTGTGGTATCTGCATTGGCTACATCTACTCTCGCTTGAGTCAAACCAATTTATTAACCTCTATGTTGGCGACGGTTCCCGGTGGTGTGGGAGTTATGTCATCTATTGCTGCGGATTATAATCGTAATGTCACCCTTGTAGCTTTGGTTCAGGCTATTCGTGTTACATCGGTTGTATTACTGATTCCATTCATTGCACGGTCATCTGTTGCTGATGTTCTCCAGGCTGAAACTTTACCTGTGAAAAATACAGTAGTAAATTTTGACCCGTCTCAATTAGGCTTCCTCTGTTTGGCGCTGCTAATTACGGCGTTGGTAGTTTATCTGGCTGGTTTATGTAAACTCCCCGCTGCTGAGTTTTTTGGTGCATTATTAGTTGGTCTGGGGTTTAATCCTTTGCTCCACTGCATACCTGTTTTGGCTGATGTGACTTTTAATCCCCCCGGGTTGATAAAATTATTAGGCCAAATGCTTCTGGGAATTACCATTGGTGAATATTGGGGAAAGAAACCTAATATTGGCACAAGAGCCATTAGTTACGGTTTTATGTCTGTGGCTATGACTCTAGCTGCTGGTGCGATCGCTGCTATGCTGGCCATGCAGTTAACTTCTTGGGACTGGTTAACTTGTCTACTGGTTACCGCACCAGGAGGAGCGCCAGAAATGATCCTGGTATCCCTGACATTAAATCATGATGTCGAAATTGTCACCACTGGCCATTTAATCCGACTGATTGCTATTAATAGTTCCCTACCCCTGTGGATCTTTTTGTTTCGCCGTCTTGATACCCAACTTTCTGAGTCAGTTTAATCCCCCAATGTTTCCATGACTAATCACCAAGAATTAGATGCTCATCAATGGGTCAAAACTCGTTCATCCGATCCAAAAAAGCTAACTAATGCTAACAAAAGTTGGCTTTTTCTTCGGTGTTTCACCCTAGCAGTGTCGGCACTATCTAGTCCACAGGCTAACACGATCAATCTGACCGCTTCTTTTTTTTAAATTAATCGCCGCGTTTAAATCTCTATCACTTTCAAAGCCACAACTATCACATTTAAACACTCTTTGAGATAATGACAGTGATGATTTCTGGTTCTTCAGTACCTAATATGCTAAATTGTTTTGATAAAATCCGAAAAGGCTTACCGTATAAGGGAAATAATGTTGGTTATTGAAGAAAATGCCTGAATATTCCTTCTTAATCTCTGTTCGGTGTGTTCCCTGTTCCCTG
>NZ_JANQDF010000093.1:0-3421 GCF_029891675.1 Anabaenopsis tanganyikae CS-531 | reverse complement strand
TATCCCTACGCAGTTCTATAACTTATCCCTACCTTTTTTGCATAATCAGATAGTTTCATTCATTTAATGATCGTACATTCATAATTATATTATACTACAAATGTACATAAATGACTATAAATTCATTAAATTATTGTAGACTCGTAACTAAATACCAAAAAAGCAGACCTGATGAGCGCCACTTTCGTATTGACCCAACATATCTGCTTTTGTTTTATAACAAAAATGCCGAAAATTTCTGTTTTTTTACCACCCTTTGCGGGAAATTAGCTTCTCAAAGTTGGCTTGAGTTTGGTGCAGCAGTTGCTCTCGGCTATCTTCAAGTGAAAGTGTCTCTTTGAGAGGGGGAACCAGATTGCGCGCTTGTAGAGTCATATGAAGTTGCAAATGGGCAACATATTCGCTGAAGTCTTCATTTTGTACAACTGCGCCCCTTGAGACATTTGATTCCACTGTCACTTGGTTCTCCTTCTCTTAGTTGGTGTGGCTGTGCCTTTATATCATCAGAACTTATCACATTGTTTTGCTTAACTTCTTAATCTGTAATGAAGTTTAATGTTTTTGCCAAGTTTACACTCAGCAATGTTAAAACTGGTATGATATGCCCAGGGAAAGCACAGGGTATATGTTTAACCAATCTAGATCATTTTCTAGGTTGTTTTTTTCCTTCTCTATACTGGTGTTGATTTGATTCCTTATATCTGGAGTGGCATCAGTACCGAATTCAGGTGTAACATCTACTTTTGGTGAGCCGGTGAACATCACACCCAAATTAAAAGAAAACCCCAAGCCTTTACCCCGTTGAACGGCATTTCCCCAGCCAATACCTAAATAAGGTGCGACACTATTGGCAAAGCTAAGTTCAGCATCAACTGATCGTAAAACATCAACGTTGTAAGTATCTTCACCAACTGTAATAGTATTAGTGCCAGCTGTTGGTCTACCAGTTCCCTTGAGTTTATTATCTTGAAAGACTAAACCCCCAGTCAAACGAAAGCCAGAATTTTTTGCCGGGTGGTAGTCAACTAGAGTGGAAATATTCGACAAGCTCAGATCAGCTTCATAGGTGACATCAGTTTCTGTGATATCAGCCCCTACACTAAAAGTATTTATCCCCACCCTGGCATTAAAATTAGGAGTTATTGACCTAGTTACAGATCCTCCTAAACCTAGAGTACCAATTTCTGGAGTAATTGCCCAACCACTCTTTTTACCTCCCGCAGATTGGCTTGTTTGTTCTGTGGGTCTAACTTCTATGGGAGCGCTACTAGGTGTTGAGGAAGGGGGAGTAATTTGACTACACAGAGAGTTGAGGGGATAATCCCTACAGAATTGATTTAAATCAATAGGTGTTTGCGCTATGGGTTGTAAGTCAGTAGCGCTGTGAGAAAAGGTTCCCTCTACGGAATTTATTTCACCCGGTTGAGATGTAGCAATTACTTCTTGGGATAATACTGGTTGACTTGTGGATACCCCAAATCCCAAAGCAGATGCTAATGTCAAACTTGCTACAGATTTTAATTTCAGTCCACTCATGATCATTACTCCTCACCTAATAACTAACCTTGCAGTTTCTGCTCACCACAGACAATTTCACCGTTTAATTATGCAGCAACTCAAGACAATTTTTACCCGTGAGTTATTTTCTGGGTAGGTCAAAACCTCAAATTTCTTGACTGATGCAGTTTTAGGGTTGTATCTTCTCCATGGACAGCCGCCTTCTATAGGCAGAAGTATATAATCAAACAGTTTGCCAAGTCAATGTGGCAAACTGTAGATGTATAAAAAATTAATATTCAGAGGAGGAGTGATATTTCTCCGAGAACCCACAAAAATGGTTTAAACCAGAGAACCAGCAATCATTCCCCCAAGTAAAATAAAACCAATCCAGACATTTTGACTGAACATCTTACCATATACAGAATTGGGTAGGCTATCCTGGATTAAACTGAAATATTGCCAAATCCAGCCAATAGCAGCAATAACTACGCTCATCCAAAAGAAAAAACCCAATTGTGTTAATACAGCTAGATATACCAGTAATATAACTGTCAGAGCAAAGAAAATACCAATAGCTAAAGGGGCATAATTACCGAAGAATAAAGCGCTAGAATTTACCCCAATACGGCGATCATCTTCGCGATCGCTCATAGCGTAAATGGTATCAAACCCCAAAGTCCAGAATATAGTAGCGCCCCAGAGTAGCCAAGTGGGTAAAGAAATATCTGTAGTTACAGCACTCCAACTGATCAAAACCGCAAAACCCCAAGCAATGGAGAGAACTAATTGGGGGATGGGGAATACCCGCTTTGCACCTGGATAAAGCAGAATTACAGGTACAGCAGCTACAGACAACCAGAAACTTAAGGGGTTAAGATAAGAAGCGAGTACTGCGGCACATCCTAAAGCAACCACAGCCACTACAATCCCGACTTTAACAGACAAAGCCCGGGAAGCCAAGGGGCGATCGCGCGTTCTGTGCACCTGTGGGTCAATATTCCTATCCCACAAATCGTTAACCACACAACCAGCTGCACTAGTAGCTAGAGTACCCAAAATAATTACCCCGACCAAGGGTAAAGGCGGTTTTCCTGATGCGGCTAAAAATACAGACCACAAAGCCGGAATCATTAAAATTAATCGTCCTTCTGGTTTATCCCACCGCAAAAGGCGGATAATAGTCAGCCATACAGGTTCCTGTTTGCGTTCGTAAGGATTCAGCATATAAATCAAGTCATAACTTGAGATGGATGAATTCACACATCTATTAAACTAAGCCGGTCAGTCACCCAACCGACTTGTCTACAAAACCGTACGTGAAACTTTCGCTTCATACGGCTCCTCAGTGATATGGTTTTTGTCATGAATACCTACAAGACTTCCATCAGTGGATGTCTTCTTGTCATGGCAATGTCTGTGTAATAATTGTAGGTTCTTATGTTCATCTTTTCCACCTTTGGAGAGGGGTAAGATGTGGTCTACTTCCATTACATCACCTTCCCTAAAGTAATGCACACATTCTGGACATTTACCCTTTTGCCTTTTAAGTAGAGTTGCTACTCTTTTGTCGGCTTCGGGATGGTTTGTCATTCTTGAACTCCAGTACACCCAATCACCATCAAATGGTGAGGCGTTGCCTTTAACCTTGACGTGGCGTACAATGGGAGTCTCTGGGTGCCTATACAGTTTGATGAATTTATCATCCATCTTTGCTGCAAACTCCCAGTTGTAGTTTCCGATTGTATGCCAGTATTTTTTGGCTATCCATTTGCCGGATTTGTTGGGGTGTCGGCGCTTTGCCCATCTGTACAATCGTTGATAAACCTGATTAGAGATACTATTGAAGATTTCTTTACTTACTACTGATGAGTAGTAATTACACCATCCTTTAATTATCTGGTTGAGTTTACTTATCATCACC
>NZ_JANQDF010000092.1:0-57822 GCF_029891675.1 Anabaenopsis tanganyikae CS-531 | reverse complement strand
CAGGGAACAGGGAACACACCGAACAGAGATTAAGAAGGAATATTCAGGCATTTTCTTCAATAACCAACATTATTTCCCTTATACGGTAAGCCTTTTCGGATTTTATCAAAACAATTTAGCATATTAGGTACTGAAGAACCTGAATAATTAAAGGCTCACGTTTTTTAGTCGCCCAAACAACAGCTTAATATAACCGCCATAAAGCCATAATTAAATTGATAAATTAAATCAAAAAATCACAGAATAAATCAAAATCACCTCAACCTCCTTCCAAGTCGGTTTTTAACCGACTTGAGCTTTGAGACGGGGAATTCATTCCCCGGCTCCGGTGTGTGGATAAATATCGACTATACCTAACGTGTGGAAACCCATGGACTGGCTCCGGTGTGTGGATAAATATCGACTATACCTAATGTGTGGAAACCCATGGACTGGCTCCCCCGTATGGATAACGATCGCCCCTGCGGTGTGTGGATAACTATTCACCGGCTCCCCCACATGGTTGTACGCGGTTATAAAAATTAATCAGGTCTTCCCCCATTTTCAGGGAACTAAAACGTTGAATATTTTCCAGTCCCGCTTGCACTAGCTTTGTTGCTTCCTCCGATTGGTTGAGTAAAAAGTCACACTGTGCAACTATGGCTGATAAATCATCAGGACTGGCCATCAGAGCAGCATTACCAACTATTTCAGGGAGAGAACCACTGTTAGAGCAAACAACTGGACAGCCAAAAGCCATCGCTTCTAAAGGAGGCCAACCAAATCCCTCATAGTAACTGGGAAAAAGCAAGATGGAAGCCTTCAGGTATAGGGAAGATACCGCCCCATCATTGGGATGGGAAACAAAGGTAATTTTGTCACCTACTTGCAGTTCTTGAATGATCATTTGCAGCTCCATATCTGGAGGAGACCCAGCCATCACCAATGACAGGGGGTGACTCTTGACCAGTTCGGCAAAAACTCGAATTACCGTTGCTCGGTTCTTATAGAAGCCATTGTTACCAATGTGCAAAATTATTCTTTTCCCATCCCGCACTCGTTCCTGCCATCCGGGTATTTCTGCCGGAATTAAGTCTAATAAGCTACTCCTAATACCCGGAAAAATGACGGTGGGAACAAGATTGCTAACATTCTGTTGAAAGTCCTGACCTGTGCAGGTGCTGTCAACACATATATTTTTCTGGGATTTGAGGGATTTTAGGTTTTCTCTAATTAACCAGCGGGCGAAAAAACCAGGCGGGGGTATGGGGAATTCCCCTTTTTGTTGCAAAACCGGAATTAAATCATGAAGGGTGACCACACATTTTTCTGGCGGTATTCCCCTGAGAACATAGCAGCTACTACCATCCATCAGGTGAAATATGTCCCCATTGTATTTGCGCATATATTTGCGCAACTGTAGCGGGGAAATCAAGAGTAACCAAAGCTGTTGAAACCGTTTTTTCAGTTTAGCCGGGAGAAAAAAAAGATCGGGGACAAGGTTCAGTAAGTCAATCCTGGTCAGTCGGACTTTTTGTGAGTAAGAAGATAAGGTTTCCGTCACCATTTCCACATAAATCAGCATACTGCCTACAGACTCAGTTGAACAAGTGGTGATTAATGCTACTTCTATCCCAGTTTGATTATCGTTAAGGGAAGGTAAGAATCCAGCCGATATTTCGGTCAATTTATCGGTCAATTTCAGAGTTTCCTATTGTTAGATTTTGGTTTATATTCTGGGTTTGATGCCATAAAAAAGCTTGCCAATACTTGGCGAAGGACAATACTAACCCCAGGGAGAACGCAATAAAAAAAGCAATAAAAGGGTCTGCCAATATTTGCCCAGAGACCATCAAGCTGCCAATGTTTGCCAGGAAAAAGGCTAAAATTCCACCTGTGTAAACCCCTAAGTACATTTGCAACTTGAATAGGGACTGCACTTGTGCCCATGCTGAAAGGACTAAACTGAGCAGCAGAAGGACTAAGGCTATAAAACCCGGTACTCCCAGTTCGACCATCACCCTACTGGTGCCACTTTCTTGCCAAGTTCTCGGTCTTTGGACATTGAAGATGGCAAGATTCTGGCTTCCTGGGGAAGCTGACCCCAGACCGGCTCCAAAAAATCCCGACTGACGCACTGTTTCGATCAAGGCATCAAAATTATGCTGTTGAAATTGTTCACCCGCAACAGCAAAATTATCTTGGTAATATCTGACATAGGTGGAGTCTTCTCCCAGATTGTTGCCAATATATGTCATAATTAACAGTGGAATCAGTAGAACGGGCAAAACGGAAAATATCCGCCCTCCACGGGCTTGGGCATAGATCAAAGTAAAAACTATTGCCGCTACGGGTAACATATAAAGCATCTTGCGACGACCACAGAAAAACAGGGCGGCGATCGCTATGACACAAATAGCTAACCAGAGGTAGCGTTGGCTCGGTTTCGAGGTGGTGGACAGAAAAAAACTGAGTATAGAAGTTGCTGAAGCGTGCCAGCCCATCACATCTGGGGAACGGTAAAAACCTGCTATCAGCTTGACAACGTAGCCAGTACTATGTCGCACCCAATCAAAGTCTAAGGCACTGGTACCTATAAGAGTCCATCCCGGCACGACATTAAAGTATTCTAAAAATGTACCACTCAGCATGACCACGGAGAGGAGACAATAAAAACTAAATAGTCTTTGGATATCTTCCAGGGATTGGGCAAAGTGAAAACCCACCAAAATCGCCGCCAAGAAAACGCCATAGTTAAAGATGCCAAAGACTGTCAGGAGCCAGGAGTTGGCACTATAGGTCAGAGAAATCAAGGCTGGTGGGATGCAGGCCACCAAAAACCAGTTAAAACTGCGGTTTACATTGGGATACATTCGCCAGAATGAATGCAACCAGCCTTTTTGTCCCGACATACCCACTATTATACCTAATATAATTGGCACACTTGCTAACAGGACACTGGCGGGGGCACCGGGGATCATTTTTCTCAGGGGGTCCTGTACTGCTGCTAGGAATACTAGCCAGTATATCCCCCGCCGCCAATTGCCTAGGGCGAGAATCGCCCCTAAAACTGAAATAAGTAATACTATACCAGATGCCATAAATCACTTTCCATTGTTGCTGGTAACAGTTAACTCCGCACATAACGAATGGCTTCTGTAATACCACAGACTACTTTTTGGTAATTATATTCCATCATCACTTTTCTCTGGGCGTTACTTCCCATCTCAGCCAGCTTTTCTTGACCTAGTTTGATCGCAGTGGCTAGGCGATCGCCTAGCTTGTCTATTTGTCCCATGGGGTAAGTCCAACCGGTTCCCGGTGCAATCAGGTCAAGATGACATCCCACTTGATCGGAAACAATCGCTGGTAGTCCACAAGCCATGGCTTCATTGACCACTAGCCCCCAGGTTTCACCGGCATCAGAGGGGAGGACGAGACAGTCGGACACCAGGTAAGCAGCAATGATTTCACTCTGGTTGAGGAACCCGGCAAACCTAACTGGTAGTTGGTGCTCTCGGACAAATTGTTCACAGATGGGGCGTAATTCCCCGTCTCCCACCATCAGTAGTTGCCCTGTGGGTTGATGGTTTTGTTGTAATAGGGCGAGCGCCTGGAGTAAATCTAGGGGATGTTTTTTAGGGATAAACTTAGCACAGTAAAGGAAGGTGACGGTGTGGGGGTCTAAGCGGAATTTTTCTAGAAGAGAGGATTTTTCACCAAGGATCTGACTGGTATGGGCAGTAAATCTCTCGTTGTCTATACAATAGGGGGTAGAAAATAGTTTTTGTGGTGCTACACCATTGTTGAGATAAAACTGTTGGTTAGCTCTTCCAATAGACAAACAGGCACTATACTGACTAATTAATAGCCGTTGCAGTTGTTTTTTCCACCATGCCCTATGGGCAAGATGATTAGATTCCCCCCGGACAATACAGGGAATGCCATACAACCGGCAAGCTACCAGGAGTTGCAGGCAGCTTTTAACAACCCAACCATTGACGATAAAAGCATCCCAATTGCCGTTTTTGACGATCGCAAAAATTTCTGGGGTATCACAGCCCCCAGAGTTGGTTACAGATGGTGTTTGGGCAATATTTGTTAAAACTTGATATTCATAGCCATTTAATAAAGGAACATCCCACTCAAAAGCCACCCCAAATCCATCCCCCTGCTGCATAGCATTGGGAATCATACAGAAAAAGACGTGCAGATCGATGTCGGCGTTCTGGGCTAATAGGCGAAACCAGGGTACTTGATATTGAATTGGGTGGGTGGTGAGAATACCGACTTTAAAGACCATAATTAAAAGACATAATTTAAAGTTAAAGGTAGCTAATTAAAGGCTTGGAAACTTTGTGCCATCGGAATCGCTCTGTATTTTCTAGTGCCATGGTAGAATAATTTCTCCAAGTTTCCCTATCAGTCAGCAAACATTGAATTAGTGGAATCTGCTCCTGGATTTGTTGTGGATCAATGACTATACCACCCGGTCCAGCCACTTCGGGTGGAGCGCACACATCCGCCACAATAGTTGGAGTCCCAAAGGCTTGGGCTTCTACTGCGGGTATACCAAAGGACTCTGAACGGCTTAAAAGACAAAATGCCCGAGCGCGGCGATAGTGTTCCCGTAGTTGACTGACAGATACTTTACCAGTAATTGTGACAAAATTACTGAGTTTGAGGGCTTGTATTAATGTTTCAATTTTCGAGCGGTAATCATCCGTACTCCAAGGACCGACTAGGCTTAAATGGGCACGGGTATTCAATTCGTGGAGTCTTGAGAGTACTTTGACAACATCTTCAATGGCTTTGTGGGGTGTCATTGCGGAAACAGTCAGGATTTCTAATGGACGTTGTTCAAAGGTTAGGTATTGACTTTGAGCGATTTGGTAGGTTTCGTCATCAATACCAACATAAAGAATTTTACCAGCTTGAGGTTTTACCCCCGCATCGTTTTCGTAGAGTCTGGCGACATATTCAGATAAATAAAACATGGCCTGTGCTTTTTTTTGGGCTTGTTTGTAGCCCTGTCTTTGCAGCCGCGCCTTCAGTCGATCGCCAATTGTGTAGTGAAATTCCCTAACATAACACCAGGGATTCTGGGCAATAACCACTTGGGGTAATTTAGTTCCCGGAACCAGAGCGCCGGAGGTTGAGATCATCAGTTGAGCTTCTAGTTGGGTCAGAAGGGACTCTAACTGAGTAAATTGCCACCAAAGTCGAGCCGGCCAGTTTTCACCAAAATTAGGGCACTCTATCCAGTGAAAACTCGAGCCTAGATCGCAACAAAGATCCCGATTGTTGTGGTGATGTAGAACAAAAAATTGATGGCGATCGCCATGATACTTGGCCAACATTCGTAAATGCCCAGAAATGACGTGTCTACCTGACATATGATTAATGGGCAGAGCATCTATGATGATGTTCATATATAGGAATCCGGTTTGATTTATGAATCTTTCGCAGAGGCAGGGAACAGGGAACAGGGAACAGGGAACAGGGAAAGAAGGGTTTCAGTATGTACTGGGTCTTGTTCAATAATCAAATAGAAGTCCTATATAGGACTTTTTGTCAGTAGTCCGTACTGGATAACGGGGAACGGGTCGAGGTCAAACAATATTTGATACACTAATCATAACTTGACAAACATCCTCTTAGTTAGCGAAAAACTATCGGGTAGGATGGTCCTTGACTAATCTTATGAATGGCTAAACTTAGCCCTCTGGCCTCTGCAATTAACGTGGGGAAGATCCACCAAGGATGAGTGATATGGTGTTTTGTGCGAATGGAACGCAATGGTCGCCAAAGTATTTGCCATAGCCAGCCATTGGGTTTTGACTTTAACAGGTAATAGTAAGCTCCCACAGCATGGGCGGGTTGGGCAGTTCTCAGGTGGTGACCATAGCTGCGTGTTCCTCCCCTTTCTACCCGTAGGTGGTGAATCAGGGCTTTCGGTTCGTAGGTAATCAAACCGTATTTTTGACAGTAGCGATGGGCAAATTCAGCTTCATAGCGGTACGCAGCCCCTATGAAGTTTTCATCAAATCCCCCCAGGGCGATCGCCACAGTGCGCTTAATGGAAAAATTGCCCCCCATGAACTCCGTAATTTGCCTGGGAATGTTACTAGTAAAGCGAAATGGATCCCCTGGTTGTAATGTCAGAGATTTTTCCCCGGGCTGTAGTACCTGTCCTGCAACCAGATCAGCTTGTTGATGGGCTTGCTGGTGAGCCTGTAGTAAATCCTCATGGGGGATAATATCATCATCGAGGAAAAGGACTATCTCACCTTTAGCTTCCAAGATTCCCCGGTTCATGGCCATGGGAATAGATGGTTTAGGTAGGCGAATCCAACGAATAGAGCCTTGTTCGGCCAAGCTGTTTAATCTCGACTCAATTGTTACAGAATGATTTAAGGTCTGGTCAATCACCAAAAGTTCAAATTCTGGTGCCATTAGTCGCTGTAAGGACTCAATGGTATCAAGCAGAACTTCTCCCCGCTCATAGGTGGGGATGATCACGGAAAGTTTCATTAGTTTTTTCCCAGTCAAAAGGTTAGTTAAATATTATTATGTGGTTGATAGTTGGGATTTTCAACGATTACCGTTTTGACCTAGGAAACTCGCTGGACGACTGTTAATGAGTCACAATGATCAATTTCTTTATATCGTTCATCTTTGAGAATAACGTTTTGTGTATACTGGGCAGCACCAACGTGATCGATGTTTCTTCCTTCATAAGATCGGCTATCATGCAATGCAATTATTCCTCCACATCTAACTAAAGGTGACCAGAGTATCCAGTCGTTTTTTATTCCTTCATAGCTATGATCGCCGTCAATAAACATGAAGTCTATAGGTTGAGTCTCTATCTGCTTAAATTTCTCAATTGCTTTATGGGAAAACTCTTCTAACCATATGATATTGCCATTTTGGGTTTTAGATGCTTCGGAATGAGCAATCAGCTTTTGCCAAGAAATCCCCAACTTACCCGGCTCAAAAGGGTCAATTGCATAGATGGTTCCCTCGGTATTCATGACTTCTCTAAGTTTTCTGGTATTAACTCCATGCCCAATGCCGATTTCTACCAGGCAAGTTTTATTTTTCGCATACTTAGTCAAACATTTTGACTCAGAAGAAGTTGTTTGTGTCAAGGCTGGCTGAATAGCCACTAAGTAAGTAAGATAGTATAACAATGGGTTGTTTTTAAACATGAGAGATGCAAGAATTAGCGTTTAAATACTAACTGAGTTCCGTTTCGAGGGTATTCAAAGGGTAGTGCTTGAACCAGAATCAATCCTGATGTTTCAATTTCAGTCTTCAAAGAATCGACAGTCTCATAGCTCATTGTTGCCCACAAGTCAGGACTAATTCCTTCATTTGACCCAGGGTCGGCTTCAATTATCAAGTAACCATCATTTTTAAGTAATCTTTTTATTTCTGAAAGTATTAATTTCAACTCATAACAATGGTCAAGGGAGTTTGAATAGATTACATCAACAGAATTATCGGAAAATTCTAATTTGTGGAAATCACCGTACATGACATAAGGATTGTTGTTACCAGGATTTAAATCAACGCCAACGGCAAAATAGCCTAAATCTCGAAAGGCCGCAACTTCAGCACCTAATCTTGCACCAAGACACAATGCTGTACGGTTTGAGGGTTTAATATAATCCTGTGAATGTAACTCTGATAATCTTTGCCTTAAGGATGTCCTAAATTTTTTTTCATGGCTAGATAGGTCTAGGTATTCAAGCTTAGATTTTTGAAGCTTGATATACTGGTCATAGGATGGGACATTTCTCTGAGAAATGTTTCCCGTGTTTTTCCAGTCATTCCTGGCAATAACTCTAATCTCTTGAAATCTCAGCCATTTTTTGAGAGATGAATAATCAAATAATTTGCCTAAGCGTTGCGGGCGATTGAGTGTATCTTTTAATTCTTTGACTACTATTTGTATGAGGTTCATATTCAAAATATGTTCTATTTAAACAGGGCTTGTATGTAAAAACGAGTTGCCTCGGTGGCACATTTCTTCCATGTGTAGGATTGTGAAGTAGTCACAGCCTGTTTGCTCAATTTGGTGGAAAATTCTAAGTTTTTTAAAAGTAAGGATATTCGGTTAACAAATTCCTCTGAATTACCAACTTCACATAAAAACCCATTTTCTCCAGATTTTATATAATCTTTCATTCCTCCTTGATTACTGGCTACTACACAAAGACCCCTTGACAAGGCCTCTAATGAGGTTTTCCCTGCTCCTTCTACGAAGGAGGGAAAAATAAAAATTCCACATGAATCATATAAAGCAATAAGTTTTTCTTGGGGTTGCCAATCTAGAAATACTACACGAGATAAAATCTGGGCATTAAGCAAGGATTTTAAATAATTATGGGAGTTAACAGGAGTAACCCATGTCATTGTGACATCGCGATTAGAAAGTAATATTTTGTTGATGATTGCAGCTAAGATGAGTGGTGCTTTAAAAAAAGCAGATTGCCCGACATAGAGAAGTTGCTGATGTCTTTCTAAGGAATATGATTGATTCGGTGTATTGAAAAATGCTTCAGGAACTCCATGGTGTATGACTTTAATTTTCTCCGCATTGATATTAAGCTTACTTACAAGACAGTGGCTATCATCTTCACAAGTAACAATGACACCATCGCAGTATTTAATCACTTCATGCCACTGACGCTGTAACAGACTACGCAGCCCTGTTGTTAATACTGCAGGAAAACGCGATTCCGGAACACCGAGTTTCTGATACCAGTAAGGTAACACTTCATCCACTCTTAACTCAACCCCATGACTGCGATTGATTACCAATCCTTTAAAGCCCCCCTGTTTTAAAGCCTTGGCGGCTAAATAAGCTTGAGGTTGACTCATTTGAATAACATCATAATCTTTTGTGGCGATCGCCTTCATAACAGCCTGACGGTAGGCTCTAGGTTGCTCTAACAAGGAATGGAGATTACCGTGAGCAATGCGCCTGGGTCCTAAATCATCAGCCCAAATTTCATCTACCTCATGACCAATTTCTCTCAATGCTTGGTTGGTGTAATAAACTGTTCCTGCGGCTCCAGAGTTAGGATCGCAAGGAGTATCGGCAACTGTCAGAATGCGTAAAGAGGACTTCATCATCAATAGGGTATTGTGTGGACTTTAGCAAAGGGAAATTGCAGAATACTTTGCCCCAAACGAAACCATCCTTTCCAGTGCCAGGGACACAGACGTACTGTTTGCCACAGGTAGTTAACTGCTCGGCGATCGCCGTTGGTTAGTAATTGAGATCCCAAAAAATAGGCAGCTTTAGCAACAGCCAAGGGATCGGGAGGATGTTTTGGCGATTTGTTGGCGAGGAGTTGGCTGCGTAGTTGTTTTGCTTGTTCTAGATAAACAGATTCTGACTGGCTGTTTAAACGGGCGGTTTTACACAGTTGACCCAGTTCTCCAAATCGCAGTTGTATGGCACGATTAACACCGGAGGTAGAGTTAATCTCCCTGCGGTGAAGATATAGTACCTGGGACAAGCTGGCAAACTGGGCTTTTTCTGCTATCCTTAACCATAAATCTGAATCTTGAGCAAAATAGAAATCAGGGCGGTAACCACCGACGGCATTGTACAGTGATTTGCGAAACAAAACACTACCATGGGCACCCGGACCCTGGCGGCGATGAAGTAATTCCTGGGTGGCTATTTCCGGCGTTTCAGCTCGTTGAATAATGGTCAGTGGCTCTCCTTGAGGTCCGATATATTGGGTAGAGCAGGAAACCATACCAATCTGTGGGCTACTTTGGATTTTAGCCAATTGCAGTTCCAGACGTTGCGGGTGGGAGTAGTCATCAGCATCCTGACGAGCAATGAATTCACCTTGGGCTTGGTTACACCCCCGGATTAAGGCCTGGGTTAGCCCAGTATTTTCTTGGTGAATTACTCTGATCCGCGAGTCCTGACTGGCTAGGCGATCTAAAATTGTTCTTGTTTCATCTGTTGAACCGTCGTTGATGATAATGAATTCAAAATCTGTGAAGGTTTGGTTCAAAATACTGTCTACTGAGGTTTTAACCCTCTGAGCATCGTTATAGACGCTCATAACAACGGAAATGATAGGCATACAGAAAGATTTTTATTTGGCTGAGTTTTTTAGCGGGGGGAAGACCGTAACCATAGCACTGTGAAAATGACTCCTAAACCAGCCCCCCAATTACGTCCGGTTAATGCTCCCAGGAATATAGCATGGCGACTGGGGTTAGGTAATCGCCAGTTGCTCGGTTGCCATAGATCAGTTTGATATACTGTGTGGGCAATTAACCCTCCCAAACCTATACCAGTGCCAGTGATTGTAGCCACTAGTATTAATCCTAACAATAGTTGAACCAGTGAAAGGGGCTGTCTCCTGTCGAGTTTGTGGGATGCTGTTAATATTGTGCCCACAAACAGACCAAACCGGAGTCCCCAATCTTGATGTTCTTGGGGGATGACAATGTAATCATAGCTGAGGCGATATAAACCGTAACCCAGCACTCTACCACCGATGGCACCAAACAATCCGGCGACAAGGATAATGAATATATACACCCCAAGGCGGACTGACTTGCTGCTCATGTTATATTGGTTTTCATATGATCGCCCTCCACGAGTTTGAATAACTCGCTCGCTGCCAGCAAAAAACCTCCAACTGCATACGCTTCTGTGGTTTGGTATTCTGCAGCCCCGGGTTGAACTGACATGGGTTGAACATAGCCAAGTTTGCCATTGGGATGAACTGCTTGAATTAAAGCTTGCCAGCCACGCTCAATAAAGGGACTGTACTCTTTTAGCGTTAAATAATTGTGATTAACTCCCCAAGTTAACGCATAAACAAAGAATGCCGTGCCACTGGTTTCTGGATTGGGCAGATGATTTGGATCAAGTAAACTAGAGGGCCAGTAGCCATCTGACCGTTGTAAACTGGCTATCTTTTTTGCCATCTCCCGGTATAGTTTTTCATAACTAGGGCGGGCAGTAAAATTTTGTGGCATGGCTTGTAGTACCCGTACTAAACCTGCCATAACCCAGCCATTTCCACGGCTCCAAAATACTTTGCTGCCATTAGGAGTGCGTTGGTCAAAGAATCGACTGTCGCGGAAATAGAGATTTTCTTGTGGGTCATACAAATACTTAGTAGTTTTCCACCATAGGCGGTTCATCAGTTGTAAATATTTTTCATTTCCCGTGGACTGGCTGACCATTGCTAATGCGGGAGGAGCCATAAATAATGCATCGCACCAAGCCCATTCGCGATTGTGGATCTGGTCGTCCCAGGTTAGGGGTTCGTCAAAAGGGAGGGTGAGGAGCCAATCAAATAGTTCAAGTGTGGGAGCGAGAATAGTTGGGTCTGGGTTCCGCAGATATAGCTGGGCATAGGTTTGGATGACAGCTTGGTCATCGGCAAAGCGTCGGTTGGGTCCAGGTTGATATTGATTGCTGCGGGCCATTTTTTTCATGGCCTTCAGATAGCGCTCATCCTTGGATACATCCGCAAGGGCCATCATACCAGTGTAGTAAGCCGCCTGAGACCAGTGGGTGGGAGGATGTTTAGATGGATTTGCCAACTGCCAATCGGCAACATACTCCATCGCTTCTATTATGGAGTCAGACTTGAGTTGGAATGACAGGGTTTTAGGTGTTTGACAACCCTTGACTAGCAGTAAAAATAGTAATAAAAGGGAGACTACTAGTTTCATATGCAGTTAGAACTTGAGTAACAATTTCAACGTAACTCTTTGTTTTTCTTACCACCATAACTCCCAAACAAATCTGGGGATAAAACTTTATCAATATCCACAGTTGCTGGATGATCTTCATATTGAAGCCAACCAGGTCCAGGTCGGGGTATTGACCAACCTTGGAACCATTGAGGATTTGTGCCGGGGTTAGGATATTCCTGGGGTAATGTAATCATTGTATTATTGCGCACTGTCACCTGGGGATGCCAAGGGGGATTATTCATCCCTTCCACGGCAAAGAGATTTTTTTCCACCCATACATCTTTAACAGGTGGACCCCAATAGGCAAGATAACGCCCAACAAAGGTATTATTGCGAATCTGAATATTTTGAATCGGGCTTTGATTATTGGGCGAACCGGGTTTATACCAAGGATTGAGTAACTTGACTTGGGAGCCATTGACCCCACCAGCAGGATGCAGGAATCGGTTATTTTCTACTAAAACTGGCCCGGTTAAAACTGGACTTAATCCTAAGTTTTGTTCAAAGTCGTAAACTAGGTTGTGATGAAAATGAACTTTTTCAGCCAGTCCATCCATTTCGATGGCATCATCCGTACCATACATTAAAAGATTACCATAGATATTTGCCCCATTCTGCCCGGGTTTATCCAGATGGGGGGAAATCTGCAAGGCATCACCACCGTGGCTAACCACATTATGACGAATTACTAAATTAGGAGAACTCGCAGAAATCAGTGTAGAGTCTGAGTAATGAGCGTATACTTCATTCCAGGGAAGCCAATTCTTTAGCCAGTTGTATTGGGGATAATTATGGTAAAGGTTATATTCAACCACGAGATGGGATGGTGCATTGATGTGAGGTGAAGCACTAATTCCTGTGCCAGCGCCTGTCAGCAGAGTATTTTTAATAGTAATGTAACCACTATCCCACAGCAAAAAGCCAGAACCAACGCCAAGTTCTAACCGTAGACCGTCAAAAACTAGATGTTGTGCCTCTAGCCAAATATTGGCCACCCGACTATTGCCCCACTCTCGCGGTGACGGAATTTCTCGGTGAAATACTAGCTTTTGATTATTTGGTATTTCTCCATGGGGTAGAAAAAGATAAAAACGCTTTGTTTCCCTATCGTAGGTAAAAGTACTGTAGGAGTTGGGTTGACTTACTAAGGTTTTCAGTCTTTCTATTCCCCCCCAGCGAACATCATAAAGAACACTGCCGTTATACAGGGCATAGTAGATAGGCCAAGGGGTCTGGGTTGAATATAGTCCATTGCCATGCGATCGCCAGGTTAGATATTGGGTTACCTGTGGTGGAACAGCATTAGTGATGGTTACTGTTCCCGGTTGTTGGGCGCGAAAGGTAATGGGGCGATTGGGTGTTCCCCCACGGCGAACCCGCAGGTCTTCCCGATAGATACCGGGTAAAATAACTACCTCTTCTCCCGGTGTGGCCATATTCGCAGCCCGTTGTATAGTTTTAACAGCCCTTTGGGGACTGTTGCCTAGATTCCAGTCAGATCCCTGGGGAGAGACGTAAATTTTACCCTGGCGCAACCAAGGGGTTGGGGGTTGCCATAGATTGATGGCGGCTAAGAGGGTGCTAATTATTAGCAGTGTATCCCGCATCTGCTATACTGTATACATAGGATATAGCAAGAGTAGCACTGAATCATTCTTCAAAACCTAATAAGAATTGCTACATTAGTTATTAATGCAGTTAAGTATGTAATAAAGATTTTAAATGGGTGTAATCAACTTTGCCATTTTGCGTTAGGGGAAGGGATTCCAAAAACAGGAAGTCAATATACTGTGTGGGAATTCTCAAGTTTTTATAAAGGTAATCACATACTTGAATCTTAAGATTTTCACAGCCTATTTTCATGATGATAAACAACTTTTCATCTGCTTGAGAAAGGCATACAAAAAAGGTTTTATCAAGAAAACGATTACATAAAATATGTTCAATTTCATCTAGATTTATTCTTTCTCCTAATAACTTGATAAAACGTTTGCTACGACCTACGAGGTAATAGAATCCTGACTCATCCATTCGTGCGATATCTCCAGTATTTAGAGACTCCTGAAACAAAAAAGTATCTAAATCTAAATAGGAAGAGGCATATCCACCAAAAATGTTTTGTCCATGAAAAATTAACTCTTTACTTTCTGGGTCAATTTCAAAAGAACCATTTTTAACAGGCTTACCTATTGAGTTTGGTCTATGCTTTAAATCTAAATGCTTTATATAAGACATTCTAGGAGATGCTTCAGTTTGTCCATACATTACAAAAAAGTCTTTGTCATTCATATCTGAGTACTCAACCAGCGTGTTCACAATATCTGCTTTGAGTTTTCCTCCCGCCTGAGTAAAATAGCGAAGACTGGGTAAATTAGTGCTTAGAAAGCCAAGACTCAGAAGCATCTCGTATAAAGGCGGAGTCCCTGCAAAACTCGTCATTTTGAATTCAGTAAAATCAGACCAAAACCTCTTGTCAATATTATTTTTGCAAGAGGAAATAATAGTTCCACCGGAAATTAAGTTAGTTGTTAAAATTGACAGTCCGTAAGAGTAGTCTAGGGGTAAATTCAAAGGTGTTATATCACTGGATTCGATGGGTAAGTAATCAATGATTGAAAGCGCATTTTCTAGAAGATTTTTCTGAGAAAGCTTGACAAGCTTAGGTGAGCCAGTCGATCCAGATGTGCTTATTAAAGCATCGATATGTGGCGAAACTGTGTATTTTTCGTTTTGTTCTAGTCTAAGGAAAATTTTAGATTCCCGGCTATTAGGTAGAGTAGTTAATAACTGGAAACCATCAATAAAGTTTCGAGTATTGTCGTAAATAAAATGAGGCTGGAAATCATATTCTAGCTTTAACTTTAAATCAGAAGCTAGTTTATCCTTAAATAAGGCAATAGTTTGACCTCGACTCAAGAAACCAAGAAGAGCGGATACAGATATAATAGAGTTATCTAAATATAAAAATGCGAGTTTTTTGGGAAATTCTTCAATTATAGTATATGGATCAATCAAGTCCCAAAGTGTAAATGAAGTAGCTAATGAAATGTCATAAAAAATGCTGGTTTTTTTAGATTTAATAAGATTAATCAGATCTAACGTCATAGGTCTATTAAGGGTTTAATTTTTAGTAATGTGGGATTTTATTGAATAGTAATCAGCAAAGGTCAAATTTCTTCAATAAACTTTTTTATCATTTGTGATGCTAACAAGTTAGTTTGTGAATTATTTCTAACTCCCATATGGTCTGAGCCAATGATAGAAATGTTTACAGAGCTAACTGTGGTAGACCACTGATGATGATACAGTTGCATATTTAACAAGCTATTTCCAAATTCTGAACGAACAAAAAGATGGCATTTACAATTGATATTCATATCAAAAGTTTCTTTTTCAAATTGACGAAAATTTTTAATATTTTCTCGAAGATAGATTCTGTTTAAAAGGTTTTTTTTCACTGGTTTAATGATATCCAACAGTGGTAGTGAGACTTTTATAAGAACGTATAGATAATCAATAAGCTTACTTTTTATATTTTTCAAATCTAATTTTTGTATGTTTTTTTGACGAGGATAACTTTCAATTAGCCCTAGAAACACAACTTTCTTACCTTTTTCAATAAGCTTGTTAGCAATGGAAAGGGCAATCCATGATCCATGACAAAATCCTCCTAATAAGTAGTCCTCTGTTGGATTTAACTTAATGATTTCTTCAACACAAGAGTCAACGATATTATATATATCCCCCAATTTTAGATTTTCCTTAACTCCATGTATTTTTTCATAAATTCCAGGAGAGTAGTAAACCGGCCTTTGATCCTCAAAATTGGGTGCAAAAGCAAAGGCAAAAAATGGAGAAATATGTTGCTGTCCACTCACTAATGGATAGAAGTAGTGACAAGCGGTAGATTGCTCTACAACAGTATTTTCAGTCTCTACACTGCTAAATTTTGAACAATATGAGCAAAATTCTCCTAGGCATGGGTTTGAGAATATACTCGATATAGAAAGTTTGATGTTTAATTGTAATTCTACCTCATACAAAATCTCAAGAGCTTCCCGTGAAGATCCCCCTAAGTCAAAAAAGTTATCATTGGGATTAATATCTTGTATATTAAGAACTTTCTCCCAAATTTTAGCGATTGTTTGGCTGATATTCATGTAATTCTTAGTGTAATAGTTTTTTATATTTTCCGACATCTAACGGCTTTTTTTCAAGGCTGCTGTCCAGGTTACTGCTCTTGGCCAACCCAAGACTTTTGTTAACGCTTTGAAGGTTCTTATTTCCCAAGGTGCATGGTGGGTAGCAACCATCTGTGTGGCAAAGCTGAGGGCTTCCTTAGCCTCTGCTATCAGTTGTCGTTCGCCGCATAGTCGAGCAATCCAGAACATTTTACGAGAAAATTGTTCTAGATAACTCCAATCAGTTAAGCCCTGGGATTTCATCCGCAGCCAAATGGATTTATGGGCCCGGAAGAAATCACGGGTCAAGGCTGGGGTAAACCCTGTTTTCATCCCACTGGCCCGATCGCCTTGATGGTCTCGAACAATAACGGCAACTTCCGGCACATGGACGGTTTTGACACCTAACATCCCGGCTCTGAGATCGTGTTCCCAGTCTTCCATACAGCGGAAGTTACCCCACGGACCTATAGCATCGCAGACGCTACGTCGCCACAGAGGTGCATTGGTATCCCAGCCTCGTTGGGGCAAAAAGTCGGGAAAAATATTGTCAATTTTTTCGTTTGTTCTCGCCCAGGGTTTAATTTCACCTGTCACCATGTTTTTGCGTAGGGTAATACCGTAGGCTACCCCAGCATCTGGATTCTCTCGCAGGGCTTTGACCTGTAGCTGTAATTTTGTCGGTTCTAACAGGTCGTCTGAGTCTAAATATTGAATAAATTCTCCTTTGGCATGGGCTAAACCGGTATTTCTGGCGATCGCCTGGCCAGAGTTTGGTTGGTAGATATATTGAATTACACTTGTGTCAGTAGTTGACAAAGAAATTACTAGATCCTTGGTTTTGTCGGTAGAACCATCATCAATTACAATTACTTCAATGTAAGAATGGCTTTGTGCTAGCACACAATGTAATGCTTCCCTAAGCAACTGATAGCGATTAAAAGTAGGAATAATAACAGAAACTAATTCCTGTTTTATCATAGATAAAATATTCAATTTAAATTTAACTAGTTGATCGAGAGAATAATATGTCCGCTTGTAATGGGTTCCCTTCAGAATCAAAACAAAAGCCATCCATCAAAATAGGCTGAAAATCAAATAATCTTAGATAATCGACAATTTCTGTCCAAATAGGAGCACCTTCGTATAGTGGGATGAATTGAATTTCGCTAACAATGTATTCAACATCCTTAATTCTTTCACCACATCCTCTTAATGCATATAGCTCAAATCCTTGAATATCAAGTTTAAGTAATTTAACATCCTTAATATCATGCTCATCAAGATAAGAATCTAAGCGAATGATATCAACATAGTACTTTTTATGTTCGGAAAAATCAATATAACTCCAACCTTTTTTGGTTGCCTCAGCCGTGGGTAAAAAGGAACTGGAAGCATGAAATTTACTCACTGTAAACTCTCGCTTTTCATTATTTTCACCAACTCCAACCCCGACAACATGGCAACGTGGTTTTCCTAAGTTTCGCCCAAAAAGCGTTGCTTTATTCTTGAGATCTAAATACAATTCTTGATTTGGCTCAAAGCAATGAACAGTAGCAAGGGGAGCGTGTAAAAGAATATTGCCAGCAAATCCCCCTCTATTTGCGCCCACATCTAAAATCACACATTCTTTACTACCAAAATCAATCAAGTCTAGGACTGGCCTTGAAGGAACAAGATTTAATTTAAATTTTTGTTTAATCTTGCGGATATAGTATTTAATCAGATCCATAATTTTATTTGCAGATGATGTTCAATAGATAAAAATCATTACAACCAATAGTTGTTATTTTAACATAACCATATTGTTGCATATAACACGAAACAGATTTGTCAGAGCCACCAGAGTTGTCCTCTATGACTAGTAAATTTGGCTTGTATTTAGAAAAATTAATTCCTTTTAAAACATCTAGTTCTACTCCCTCAACATCAATACTTATAAAGTCAATATTCTCTATTTCATACTCTTTCAAAATGCTATCCAAGTTACGTGAAGGGACATCCACTGTTGTGATTATTCCTTTTTGGGATTGAATTCTCTGTAATTGCTTATCATTTGCTGATACAAAGCTTAGAGTGTCAACCCCCCCATTACCTGTAACCACAGAGAAATTAATATTACCACCGTCTGTTTCTCCTAATGCTGTATGGAGGGTAATAGAATTAGGTCGATTGACTTTACACTGTTTAGCTAATTCAGGATGGGCTTCAACCAAGATTCCCTTCCAACCAATTTTCTCAAAAAAGTAACTATTACTTAATCTAATTCCGTCATAAGCGCCAATCTCAATAAAAAAGCCATCAAGTTTAAAGTCAAGCAGTTGCCATATATATAGTTCTTCTCCATGTTGAGAATAAGTTGAAAGCTGACTGCAAAAATTTGGTACTCGAGCGCGAGCCTCAGCCAGACAAGCAATACGACTAAGATTAATACACTGCTTTTCTTGTTTGAGTAATTTAGACTCTATCTGGAATACTCTCAGGTAAGTATCTCGTATCTTGCTATACAGCCAAACAAATAGAATTGCTAGAGCAGTTATTAAGAAAAGGAAAGGTATAATAATTGGTATATTCATTTAATTTAAATTGATTTGGATATTTTCCCACCATTTACGGCTTTTTCGGATGATTTTATCCTGTAAAGATAATTCTCGATCAAAATAGCGCTGACTTGAATTCAGAAGATTTAATGGAATTTGAGAAGATAAACGTGAGAGTAAACCCTGATGATTATGCCAGTTTTCCTGAACTGCCTTGAGTTTGTTTTCAATCAAAAATGGATACATTTCATCGTAAAGATTTGGAGATAAGTTATCTAAAATTGATATTAGTTCCTCTTTGGTCTTGAAAGTCAGTATCCCTTTTGGATTAAACAATTCAGAAATATCGGGAAAACCATAATAAATTGGAACAGTCTCTAAAAGCAGGCAATCAACAAGTTTTTCAGAAAAGTAATAATTACTAGCCACATTTTCCATTGCAATCGAAAAATAATAAGGGGCGATCGCCTCTCGTTTCCCTGGTACAGGATTAATTGATTTACCAAAGCACTCAACATTATTTGCAGTTAAACACAGATCGGCGATTTCTCGACGAAATTTATAAGCCCCATCATCGGGATGAGCTAAACTCCCCATAAATGATATTAATTTTGATTTTGGTGGATGCTCGGCTAAAATCTGTTCTGAGTCTATCTCATTTCTAATGCCTAGCCAGTTGGTTCCAAATATTAGAGGTTTAAAAGGCTTTCCCAAATCCAGTAAGTGTTGTTGGTGTGTGAAGACAATGGGAAACCTGCGGACAATTTGGGCAATATGCTGGTAAGAATAATCAATTGGACTTTCTGTTAACATAGCAATGCGCCGATCTCTTGGATAGCGAAATACTTCATTGGATAAGACTGCCTTGCTTGCAAAAAGTCCCAGGACAAACTCCTGACCAATTTTTAAACTCGGTTCAAAAATGAAGTTAAAAGTTTGGTCTTGGAACCTGACGGTAATCGAGTCTTGACTTACCTGCTCGCCATATACATCGATGTTATAGCATTTCATTTTTTTGCTTGAGTGTATTAATCCGAACCTGAGATGAACAGGTCATTTTTTGAATAAGAATTTGATTATTGCGATCGCCGTTGGCTTTTTGAGGGGACGCAGGATGCCAAAGATGGATAATAGGCAGGTAAGCTCCTTCTGAAATCTTGAAAGTTCTTAATCTATCCATAAACTCATCATCTTCGCCTCCCCAACCCCAAAAGTCTTCATCATGTCCGCCAATCTCTAGATAAACATCCTTCGTTGTGGCGATGGGTGTTCGGTTATTGGCTATTACCTCACTAACGGCAAATTGCGTCGGTAAGATATGTTTTTTTTGAATAAACTCAGAAGTATGTTGATCTAAATAAAAAATGAATCTAGGCAAACGAACTGCATCTAGCCCCGTACTTAAAATATTGGCTATTGATATCGCAAATTTTTTAGGCACAAGCATATCAGCGTCATGAAGAACAACATTTTTTCCTTGAGCTTTTTTTACCCCAAAATTAAATGCCCATGAACGATTGTATGGTGCATTGCTAGTAGGGGATTTTTGGTGGAAATACTTAACGCCTCTGGGCAATATCTTTTCAAATTCGTTTTCCCAACTTTGCTCTACAACAATAATCTCATAATCTATTCCTTCTTGAGCTTGTAATGAAGCCAAGCAAGCAAAAAACTGGGGCAGGCGACTTTTTCCTCGTACACCAACAATAATACTAACTTCAGGATTACGGCTCTCCCGAATAGTATTAACGGGTTGTAAATTAATTGGCCAATCAGTTAAACAATGATGAAGTAACCTTCCCCCAACTTCTGGAAAAAATCTAGCAACAGTTAAGCGAGAACTGAATTGCCACTGACAAATTCGCCCCCCGGTAATTAGATCAGGTTGCAAAACTTCAGAACGATTACACAGATCCAACCAGCTTAAACCCAGCAATTGGGCTAATTTAGGGGATCTTAAAACTAACTCCGTTTTCCAGCGCTCGTTCAGCCAACATCCTAACTGCTCTTTTAATGTTGCCATCGGTTATCTGTCTCCTAGTTTTTTGGCAGGGACTCCACCCCAGATTTCGTAGTCAGGAATATCATGATTAACAACTGCATTGGCAGCAACCACAGCACCATTGCCAATAGTAACCCCTGGCAACACGGTTACACCAGCTCCCAACCACACATCATTCCCTAGGATTACACCAGTACGGTTTTGATCCGATGGTTGGACTTTAATCGGTAAACTCCTGTGTTTTTGATGATTACTGGCAACTAATGTACAGAATTGGCTGATCAGACAGTCTTGGCCAATCTGGATGTCACCACCCCCAGCTCGTAAATTATTGTACTGCCCAATCCAAGTGCGATCGCCAATGATAATATTGCCGTAGCCATTCAGGGGATCCCCAAATGCCAGTATATTTCCTTGACTGATGGTGACTTGTCCTGTAAGTTTTAGTCGTTGAGGTTCGTGATTGATCAAAATCACATCATTACTAATTTTCGCTTTGGGAAACCCTTGACGTATTCTATCAACCTTAGCCAAGTGAAAACGACGTTCTCCTAAATCTCGGATCAACAGCGGATCGCGCAGTTGCCAGATTCCTTGAAACCAAGTTTTTAGCATTGGTTACTTAATAAGGTTCTCCATATATTTTTTCACTTGTTGAGCACCAGTCTGCCAGTTTAGAGATCGAGCAAATAGTTGATATGAAGAATGGACTAATTCTGTGTACTGTTCAGGATTGGAAGTAATCTTTATAATCCAGTTTGTAATTTCTTCAACCGAAGCATGAAGGGGGAACAGCTTACCATTTTGATTGTTTATGACTGCTGAACTCACTCCACCGACATCGTGCGCAATAGATGGAACTCCATAGGCGATCGCTTCACAATAGACAATTCCAAAGGTTTCTGCTACTGAGAGCATTATAAAAAAGGTAGACTGCTGAAAAATGCTCTCAAATAATTCCTTGCCTTCAACAGTTGATTTATCTACGAAACCATGATTGATGATAAAAGGCTCAAATGGTAAAATGTTAGGGTCGATCCATCTAGCACCTAAAATATGGAGTTCAGCCGGATATCCTTGTTGATTAAGTGTACGGACAACTTCAACGACTTTATTGCCTCCTTTTCTCGACCAGTCTGTTCCCATGTATAAAAACTTTAAAGGAGTCTCTAGGCGGGCGGAAATAATCGAGTCAAAACTATCAAAGTTAGGGTTGCTCAGTAAGTTTGCTCCATAAGGAATTGTTTTGACTTTTGACGCATCTACACCGTAATGATTAATTGCGTTGTTTACTGCCCACTCTGAAGGGAAAATTAGTAAACTCGCTTTTTCATACGCCAACCTGTCCGCTTTTTCTGCTTTGATATAGGACTCTTTACATAAATTTTTGTACCAAGGGTAAAAGTTATAACAATTATTAAACGTTGCTTCACCCCAAATAACTAAAGGCGCGTTAATTTCAGTGTTTACTGAGGCAAAAGGTAGTGAATCAATGCTGAATATAATATCAGGCTTTATCTCTAAAAGTTTCGTTCTTACTTGATTCCAATACTGTCGAATAATCGGAGGTTCACGATCTCGCAAAAA
Organism: Anabaenopsis tanganyikae CS-531; assembly: GCF_029891675.1. Classification (NCBI taxonomy): domain Bacteria; kingdom Bacillati; phylum Cyanobacteriota; class Cyanophyceae; order Nostocales; family Nodulariaceae; genus Anabaenopsis; species Anabaenopsis tanganyikae. The sequence goes on along the minus strand of NZ_JANQDF010000092.1, from coordinate 35,776 downwards.
ACTTTGCTTTATGTATTTACGATAAACGTAATGCTTTGCCTTAATGCCAAAAGTTGCTTGATCCTCTAACGGAGTGATGTAGTGAATATCACAGCAAACACTCTGTAGTGATTGGGCGATATTATAGGGAATTCCAGAGTAAGCATTGATATCTAAAGCATTGGGACGACTGACAAAAGCTAATTTCATATTTATTGCCTAAATCAAAAGAGAGAGCAAGTTAAGTTATAATCGAAACACAAATTATTTTTTCTTCAACCTCGTCCAGGTACGGACTTGTAGTTTTTGAGGAACTCTGTTAGGCTGTAAGTCTTGCCCTATAGTTATTTAAGCCTTTGCAGTAAAACTAGGGTTTTCAAGTTGGACAAGGTTTATACTAAAAAGACAGAAATCTTCAGAGAAGTTTATTTGGCTCTCCTAGACTAGATATGACCATTTAACACTTAATCCTTGGTTAAATTCATTATGTATCAAGAGATTCAATAAAATCAAAATCAATTTTTATTAAATCTATTATTTTTGATTGATGGAATCGTTATACAGTAATGGTTTTAACCGTTGTTTTTTATTAAATTACCATAGCAACTCTAGGAAAGGCGTTTATTTTAAGACAAAAAATAAATCGGAATTGTTGCTATACATATGATAATTAGGACTAAACTTTTTTATTAATTTTAAGCAATCATGATACTTTAAATGCCTAAACTCGATAAGGAGCATTTGAGGAGGACACTGCTTTAGACTGATTTGTCTTGCAACTTGATAGTCATAACCTTCAACATCAATATGCAAGAAATCGATCTTTTGAGATTCATAATCATGCTTGGCAAGCAAATCGTTAAAAGACAATGCTTGTAATTTTTCTTGCTCAATATAAGGAGTAATTTTTTTTACCCAAGTGCTTTATTATATGCTCTTGAGAGAGACTACTTATTTGATCATAATACCAGGGGAGATCAAAAACTTCTTGAGCAGCAGGATTAACAACGTAGAAATCTACTGTTTTCGCTTTATCTGAAATAACGCTCTGCTCAAAAATCAAACCAGATCGCATTGAATAGTTTTTAATTAGTCTTTCGTATAACAGAGGAATAGGTTCAACTAGAATGCCCTTCCATTTACTTGATATACTGACAATTTCATAGATAGGATCTCCAGTTTTTCCATCATTTGATCCTATTTGAACAAAAAATACGTCTTTTTTGTCTTCGCTATATTTAATGATAACGTTTTTTATTTCTTTGTCTGAAATTTTTGGTATTTTTAGAAGCTCTACTAAATCAGTAGCAGATGCTTTTTTGGTTTTAAAAGCTCTGTACGCTTCTCTTAGCGAGAAGATGTAAGGGAAAATAATACTTGGGATGATAAAGCTAAACAGAGAAAATATCATATTTATTGAGTAATGGTTGCAAATATTTTGTTTTCATCAATATTATTCTTGATAAGCAATCTCTATTTTTTTTTGCGAGTACACACTTTTTTGTTCTTTGGTTATTTGCCACTTTGTTATAAGTTGAAATCTTCTAATTTAGATAATTCAAAAAAAACTTCTTGATGTTCTTCGTAAGCTTGCCAACTGTGGGGCCATTCTCCTCCTGCTCCCGTATTTGGGCAAGTTTTCCCCAGAAATTGACGAATATATTCACCTGTTGATTTACCAAGCCATCGATCTAACCTAGATTGACCCCCTGTGGCATTTTTGCTGTTAAAAACACTAACAGCTTTCAAAGGCATTGAAATGACAGACTGAAATACCTCGTTCCATTGTTTGATCGAGGCTTCCTCTGAATATCTTAGCCTTGCTAGATCCCAAGCATTCTGACGGATATTTTGCCAACACTCTGGATCTGAATATAGTGTAATCAATTGCTGGGTTGCTGTTTCCGTATCTCCGACATTAAAAAGCAGACAATTTTCTCTATTTTTGAGGGCATTTTCTAGACCGCTTCCTATATAACGAGAACTAACCACAGGTACCCCCATTGCCATTGCTTCCCAAATAACGATTGGGCCTGTTTCCCAACAGGATGGCATTAACAAGGTATCGGCCTGAAAATAGGCTTTTTCCCACAGTTCATGGGAAGGGACATGGCCTAAAAATGAAACCTCTCCTGAGTTAATGAATTGTGATAAACGATCACGTAGTCTGATTTCTTCAGGTCCAGTACCCACAATTTTCAAGTGGAAGGGAATCTGCTGACTGCTTAAGTTCTCCAGAATAGCGGGTAAGTCATGTACTCTTTTTTGTTGCTGCTCTAGTCTTCCGACAAAAATAATTTTAAATGTTTGTTCAAATTTCCGTGGGGTTAAAGGCCGAGTTGGCGCTCCACAGGGAGCGTAAAATACTGATGATTTATCTAGGCTAGAATAATCCTCTGCTAACTTACAAGCCAATTTATTTGTACAAACTACGGCATCCAGGGAATTTTTAAATAGTTTCATATCGGCAAATAGGTCTTCCTGAATGCCGTGACAGGTCATCACAATTTTAGCTTGAGTTTTACCCCGACTTCTGAGTTCTGCTGTAGCGGCGATCGCATCAGGAATATTAACCGTCACCACAATATCCGGTGAATATTCTTGAATTGCCCTTTGCACCGCCCACCGTCGTCCTTGGGGAGTTCCAGTTTTGCAGGTAATGGCGATCGCGGTTTCACAGGGATGAACTGCTAAATATTCAGCGACTCGATGATACCGAGCCCCTTCTACTAGCCCCAAGGTAGTGCGCCACCCCAGTTGTTTTAGACCAGGTAACAGGTAGTCTAACCAGGTTGCCAAGCCACTAAGGGTGTAAGCGGAGGGTGCAATAAAAAGAATGTGAGGATTCATATAATAATACTAGCATAAATACATAAATACTTAAGTATCAAGGTCTTTCAAAACTTGGGAAATTTCCTCCAGCAAAGACTCAGAATGATGACGATAAAATAACGGCCACTCTTCTCCACCAGGGGGAATGGGTGACCCCAACAAAAACCGACGGAGGCGACGTAACCCGTCAATGACACTGGCTGGAATCCCCAACTGTTCTAATCGTCCAGTTGTGGTGGGAATCTTGGGTAAAGGAGACGAACTTAAAAGCGGAGGGCGAGCCATGACTTGTTCTAAAATTATTTTCCAATTAGTGAGGGAATTTTCCCAAGTATAGGGCTGTCCATGCACTTGCCCATTGCTAGACAGGCGGTGTCGTAAATCACCATCCTCGGCTAAACGCTGAATTTGTTGAGCCGCGCCAGCCATATCTCCCACAGGGAAGGACAAACCGGTTTCGTTTTCTTTGACTAAACCTTCGGCGTAAAAGCCGACATAACGGGAAGTGACCGGGATTACACCGTGCATCAAGGCTTCCACAATCACAATGCCAAAGGCTTCCGATGAGGATAGTAAAATCAGTACGTCAAGGTTGGGAAATATCTCTTGATAAACAACCTCGCGAGACAAAGCTCCGTGGAGTTTAACTTGGGGAGCCTTACCCAAAGCTTCATGGAGTTGAGCAAAACAAGGGCCGTCCCCGACAATATCTAATTGATAATTTAGGTTCAGCTTTTCGAGTTCTTGATACAGGGTAATTAAATCCGGCGATCGCTTGTCAAGGGTGGTTAAGCGGCCAATATATCCTATGCGAATAGGCTTTGCTTTTCCTGATGAGATGGGACGTTGTGAACTGCACTTTGGCTGATTAGCACCGTTGGGGATATGAGTCACTCTGTCTGATGGAAACCCTCCCCAGTTAATTAAAACTCGTTTGGTTAGCTCTCCGGGGCAAATTACTTGGTCAATCCCATCCCGGTAACTCCTGAGATCGGCAAGCATTGGCTCTAAGTTTCCCTGAGCATGAATTACTAAACGAGTATCTAGCCCTTTTTGCTTGCTGCGAATCCCAGCCTCATAAGCATCGGCGATTCCCAATGGAATCACTATGTCAGGTTTAACTCCTTCAATACAGCGCATTAATGCCTGAACTCTACCTTCCCGATTACAGCCCCGTCCATCGACTTCAATGGTTTTTAGCTGGGGATGAACAGCACGATAGCGCTCTGGTTGGTTAAACTGCTGTCCTCGCAATAACCCGACTAATACTTCAAATTGATGCGTTGTTAAGTAGTGATAAATTTCATCAAGCCATGTCTCCACGCCGCCTGCGACAGAACTAGTTGGCATCAAAAACAAGAACCGTTTGGGATAACTCATTTGAGAAACACAATAATTGTACTGTACTAACTAGTTGGGGGTTCCAATTCAATAAACTGTTTTACCTGCTTGACAAAATTTTGGTGACTTAATTCTTTTTCCCCAACCCAAGCAACCGTTTTAGCAGAGGCTTCATAAAGGCTGGTATCTTCTGCTAGGGCGGTAATTTGTTCAGCAATGACTTTTGGATCTAACGAAGTACAAAGCGCACCTAATGGATACTGCGCGTAAAAATCCACCAATGAAGCATATTCAGGCACGTGGGCAAAAATTGGGCGACCGAGGTTAACATAGGTACTGAGTTTAGTGGGGAAGGAGAGTTGAGCCAAGGGTTTGAGGTAGGAAGTAAAGGGATAAGGAACATAGAGCAAATCGCACTCAGCTAGTCGTTGTCTAACTTCATCAGTGGTTCGCCAACCTAAGTATTCAACATGGGCGGGGCTTGTACAGGGTAGGGTGATTTTTCCCGACATGACAATCAATTTAATTGGCTTGTTGTCTGCGATTTGCCAATTGATATAAGCCAGAGCTGCAAACAATGCCTGCCAAGCATCAGGGGCATACATCCCCCCGGAAAAGCCGATGCGGAATTCATCGGTTGATGAATATTCAGTCCGAGCTATTACCTGATTAGGTAGTCCATGACGGATAATTTCACAACGGGCTGTGTAGCGTTGTTTATAGCTTTGAGCCATAGTCTCACAAATCACACCAGTCTTAACTGATTTTTTCAGGAGTAGACCAAATCTCTTTCGGGTGCGAAATCGCATGGTAGCGTCGAGTCCACGCTGTTGGGTGAGGTAATCAATGTCATCCCAGACCTGGGTGTATAAAGGTAAATCACACTTTCCCATCAAACCAAACAGGGCATCAACCACCACGGTTGTATTCAAAATGCCCCAGATACGAGTGATACCTAATTCCCTCACTTGCTCCTCGATCTGGCTAACTAGGACTTTGATCTGTCTATCGTAAAATAGTAATCGTTCACCCGCACAGACTAAACCCCCCAAACGTCCACCCCAACGCCGAACGGCATGTTCTGGGGGAGATTTTAGCGGAAAAATTGTATTCAACTGCTGACTATTACCCCTGGCTTCTTCGGTAAAGGTCTCCCCAGTTAAAAGAGGAGCAACAATAAACTCTTCTCTTTTGAGACAGGTCAACATATCCCGCAACAAGATTTCTCCCACGTTAGCCCCTCCAGGGACAACGGAACCAATAACAATTAATGTTTTTGTCATCGCTGCAATAGGTACATGGTAGCCATTTCCTGGAAAATGCTATCTAAACTGCGGGTGATTTGCCAGTCGGGAAAATGGTTGTGAATTTTCGTCAGGTCACTGATATAGCAGATGTGATCGCCTTCACGATTTTTGTCAATGTAGGTGGTTCGGAAGGGTTTATTTAACAGCTGTTCCGCCTTGGCGATCGACTCCAGGACGGAAATACTGTTTTTTCTACCACCACCCAGATTATAGACCTCACCGCAACGGGGATGTAAATAAAATTGATGCAACAAAGCACAGACATCAGATGCGTGGATATTATCCCGCACCTGTTTACCTTTATAACCGTAGATTTTATATTCTCTTCCTTCTGCACAGGCTCGCACCACGTAAGCTAAAAAACCATGGAGTTCAGCAGCGCTGTGGGCTGATCCCGTCAGGCACCCGCCGCGAAAACAGGCGGTTTTCATCCCAAAGTAGCGGCCATATTCCTGTACCATCACATCCGCTGCTACTTTACTCGCACCAAATAAACTATGTTTACTCTGGTCAATGCGACAGGTTTCGGTAATACCGCCATAGTCCTGGGGATTGGCATAGTCCCAACGGCTCTCTAGTTCCACCAATGGCAACTCATTGGGGGCATCACCATAGACTTTGTTAGTGCTAAGGAAACAAAACACTGCTTCAGGGCAAGCCCTTCTGGTGGATTCCAGGAGGTTTAGTGTGCCAACGGCATTAACATCAAAATCATCAAAGGGACGACTGGCGGCTAAATCGTGGGAGGGTTGGGCTGCGGCGTGAATAATCAGGTCAAATTTTTGTTCTGAAAAGAGGTTCAGAATAGAGGGGCGATCGCGGATATCAAGGGAGAAATGCTGATACTCCGGACAGTCAACTTGTAACCGCTGCAAATTCCAGGTAGTGTCACCGTCTTTGCCAAAGAAGTCGGCTCGCATATTATTGTCAATACCTGTAACCTGCCAGCCCAGTTGGGTGAAATAACGCACCGATTCAGAGCCGATTAAGCCAGCGGAACCGGTGACTAACAGTTGCTTATCAAAAGGCATATTTAGAATTTAAAAAGGTTTATACTACCAAAATAACCCTATATCTAAAAAAACAAATTTCCCCTAAATTAGGGAGAGTAACTAGATACCGATATTTTCAAAAATCGCATCTGCGAAAAGTATTTTATCGCCGGATCGAGAGCGAAATTGCTCCAGGTTGCCCCGATAAACAAAACCCAAATTGCATAGGTATTTGTAGATATCATCAAACAGGGGTTGTTTTTCATAAAACTCATAAAAAGAAACCTCAATAATTACTAGCTTGGCACTTTTGAAAGTCTTCTCTCCTCCTTTAATAACAGAAAGTTCATAGCCTTGTACATCCAGCTTAATTAAAAGATCATCCCCAATAGTTTTATTGTTCTCTTTTACCCATTGGTCTAAACAAGTTTGTTGAACCATAACACTGGTATTAACTGATGATTCTGGCCATTCTTCTTTATGCAGTTTAGACATATTCAACATCGAAGAACTAGGGGAAAAGGAACTTGAGAACATTTGCTTTGTGCCAACTTCGTTTCCTAATGCTAAATTAAAAGTTTTAATGTTAGTATCTTCTGCTACTGATGAATAAAGCACCTTATAAACATCAGGTAGGGGTTCAAATGAATAGATAGTTGCAGCCGGAAACACATTACGAATTGTCCTAGCAAACTGTCCCTCGTTGGCACCAATATCGATAATACTTTTTATATGAAAATTCCCCAGAAATTTATAATCTTCTAATTCTTTCATTTTCTTTTCTCGTTTTTGTGCTTCACGAATATTCTTTAGAAGCCTAATTTCCAAACCAAGAGAATTGAATATTTTATGCATCACAGCTTTAATCATAGGGCTAGAAGATTGAGTTTCAAAAGATGGGTTTTAAACATATAACTAGGAAGTGATCGACAAGTTTCATAGTCCAAGGCACACTGGTTAAATGCTTAAGATGTGAGTATTGCGGGATTGAAAAGATGGCTCTTTGAGGAAGTCGCCAAAAACCACCCCGTTGCCAACACTCATAATAAGCAGCCTTGACGCGATCATCCCAAACCTCCCGACTGCTTCCCAATTGATGAGGAATCTGATACACACCTTTAACTTTAAGGGGCAATTTTTTCTCAACATAATCAAAAAATTGCCTTGTAGCAAAAGACAAATGCAATGGCGTTTGTAAGTACCAATGATTGCCCTTAAACCAACGCCAAGTCCAAGCATCCATATCGCCAGTGCTAATCAGCAATACCCCCCCCGGTTTAAGTAAATATTCTGCTTGATCTATTCCCTCTAGTGGATTGATGAGATGCTCAAACACATCAAACATTGTTACCACATCAAAACAATGATGCCACTTTGAATCTATATCTTGTAATCGCTGTGCAATAACATTAACTCCCTTAGCGCCAGCTGATTTAGCCGGTTGAATTCCCCCCTCAACGCCAAACTTGTGCCAATGAGTGGGTAAATTATGCAGAAACTTGCCCTCATTACAACCTACGTCGAGGACAGAAATAGACTCTTGATTCTGGAAATACTCTAGCAATAACGTCTTACTTCTTGACCACCCTGCATTCTTTGCCAACTCATAATCCATTGCTCCACCCGGCGCTGTGGCATAAACCTGTTTAAGTTCATCCGCTGTTAAGCAAGGTAGCCGTTGTCCTAACCCACAGTCCTGACAACGATATAACTGACCGGGGGAAAGATCCGATAGTCCGACCTGTTCGAGTAATCCATTGGGAAAGGGGGCACAATCCCATAAATAAACAAGACGATCAGAACCACAGGCCCGACACAGTATTTTTTTAGATTTTGTTAACACTGAATTTACACTCTATATATTTCAAGTATTCTGTGAAGGTGACAACGGCACTCTCTTTTGGCTTGACTGTAACTGCCAATAATTCCTATAAATACCCGACAACCCCAGTAACTCACTGTGGGTTCCCCTTTCCACAATGCGTCCCTGCTGAAGCACCACAATCTGATAAAATTGTACCTGGGGTATGTTGACTAATAGTTTGTTGTTGCAATATTTGTTTTTTATCATCCGTGAGTGTTAGTTTTTCTCGGATGTGTTCTGGAACAAGAGAAAATACGTTAATCATCTGAAGTCAAAGGTGGAATTTATTCTAGAATGAGAGAATATAGTTTATTCATCTGAGTTTAAAGGTGGAATTTGTTCAGGAGTTAAGGTAACAACTTGGCCATCTTGCCAAATGCTAATCGCCTCGCCTAATTTACGGTGTCTTTCAATAGCTTTAGCAATAGCGAGTTTAACACCTGCATCAAGGCTAGATAATTTCTCAGGAATTGGTTTATTTACAGAAATTGGCTTATTCATTAGTAGTAATTTGACTCCATAGTTGAGGTTGATAAATGATAGGTTCTTGATTTAAAGGGCGTTCAGCTATTAGCTGTAAAATTGGGTTAGAGTTATCATAAACAATCCATCTATAGTGATCCGATTTGATTCATGAATTTTTCGTAGAGGCAGGGAACAGGGAACAGGGAACAGGGAACAGGGAACGGGAAAGAAGGCTGTCAGTATTTATGGTGAGCGAAGCCGAACCATGTACGGAGTTCTGTTCAAAAATCAAATATTAGTCCTACATCACATAAAGGTAAGTATAATTCAATTAAGTTCTTTCTACCACGTTCGTAGCGACGGCGAATAGTGTCTTCTGGGATGTTGTGACCGCCACTTTCTACCCGTCTGCGTACCCTGGCGATCGCTAATTCTGGACTTTGCAACCAAAAGTAAATTAAGTTAATCATATAACCTTTATCTTGACATTCTCTCAAAAATCGGGCAAAGTTACGGGCTGCTAATGTAGTTTCAAAGGCAAAATCAGTGTTAGCATTTACCAGTGTTTCTAATCTTGCTAACATTAATCTTCCGGCTTGAACTGCTACAGATTCGGGGTTAAAAGGAGAAAGTCCGGCTGCTATTTCATCAGCGTTGACGTATTCAAATACTTCTAGAAAATAGGGGAGAATTTGCATAGCGGCGGTAGTTTTACCAGAACCGTTTGCACCACCAATAATGTATAAGTTAGGCATTATTTTAATGGTAAGTTTATTCAGCAAGCCCTATATATTTCAAGTATTCTGTGAAGGTGACAACGGCCCTTTCTTTTGGCTTGACTGTAACTGCCAATAATTCCTATAAATACCCGACAACCCCAGTAACTCACTGTGGGTTCCCCTTTCCACAATGCGTCCCTGCTGAAGCACCACAATCTGATCCGCATTAACAATCGTCGATAATCGGTGAGCAATCACTAACACCATCCGGTTTTGCCCAAACTGATCCAAAGCCTCTTGGACAAGCTTTTCCGAAACCGTATCTAGAGCGCTAGTAGCCTCGTCTAAAATCAGCAAATCCGGATCGGATAAAATCGCCCGGGACAGGGCGATCCGTTGCCGCTGACCCCCACTGAGTCGGTACCCCCTCTCCCCGACTACCGTGTCATAGCCCAGGGGTAAATCCTGAATAAAGCCATCGGCTTGAGCCGCCTGGGCGGCCGCCATCACTTCCCAATCTGTAGCAGTCGGACAAGCGAAACGAATATTTTCAAGGATAGTGGCATTGAACAGAAAAGTATCCTGACTGACAACCCCCAATCGTTGCCGCCAGCTACTAGGATGATAGTCGCGCAAATCCCGACCATTGACCACAATCTTTCCTCTGGTCGGCTCATAAAGCCCCACCAATAAATCCGCCAAGCTAGACTTACCCGCCCCCGACTGTCCCACCAGGGCCGTTACTTTGCCCAAAGGTAGGACAAGATTAATATCTTGCAGTACCTCCCCCTGATCAGCCAAGTAACGCAGACAAACCCCATGGAAGCTAATATCTGTGGCTAGGTTAGTAAAGGGCACTGTTCCCAGTCGCCCAAACTCCTTATCCCTGGGGTCAAGAATCTCTTGAAAGCGGGCTAACTTACCATAGTTATCAGCAAACCCCGTGACCGCTCCAGTAACACCCTGAAGACGGATATTAAACCGTTGCAAGGCCAACACAAAGGTGACTAAGCTGGGTAACACCCCAGTGCTCCGCCGGGAAAACAGCAAAAAGGCAATCCCCGCAATAATAGCCAACAAAACGACCGGTAAGGTTTGGGTAATGGGATTGGTAATATTCAGCAAGCGGATCTGTTTTTGCAGCCCCGGCTTAACCTGCTCTACTAATGCCTTAACTTGAGCCACAGCGCTGGATTGACGTCCCGTGGTGTGCAAGAGCCTTAACCCCTGCAAATTTTCCGTTACCCGTTTGCTAATTTCCACCAGTCCTTGCTCATTAACACTAGAGTAACGGCGGATACGGGGGAGTAATTGCTTTTGGATACCATAAAAAACTAAGACAGTGGCCAGAGCGGCCAATAACAGCCAAGGGGAAATGACCACCAGAATGCCTAGATAGACCAAAAGCAGCAAAAAGTTAGTGATCAAAGTATTAGCTAACTTAATCTGGGTTTGAACCGTGGGGCCAGCGCTAGCGGCATAGGAAGTTAAATCTCCTACCTTATAACGACTGGCACAGGCAAAGCTAAAACTGAGAATCAGGCGATGAATATACTCTGTGAACTTAACCTGTAATCTCACCCCTAGGTCCCCCGCAGTCACCAGATTCCAATAGTTGCAAAGCCCCAGGAAGATTTGGGACGTAACTGCTAGCCCTAATAAAAGAATAAATAACACCTCCTGACTAAGGGCATTCAACCAACTCCCTAGTCCGGGGACTCCTGCTAAGATGGCGTACTGGTTCGAGTCTATTCCTTGGGGGGTGCTCAACAGGGTAACCGCCAAGAAGATAATGCCAAAGGTTCCTCCTTCAAACATAGCCCCTACAATACCAGTGGCAAAGTTGGCTAGGATTAAGCCCCTGTTCTCCATTGCAGACTGCCAAATCAGTCGATCCGCTTCAGTTTTTAGGTAACGGTTCAAAAACCTAGAGGCTGATCTGCGTCCAAGCTTCACTGTCTTTGCTAAAGTCATTAATTCGGTTAAGGTTGTTTACAATAGTCTAGGGTAGCTGGGGAATGAATTAAGAGTCTAATAGCTTAACTCGGTTAAAAACCTACTGGTGTGGCTGGGTGTACCCAGTACCCAAGGCGATCGACCAAGGGTTGCTGCAAGCAGATCGCCCAATCGCCCAATTAGTTTAATATTTGCCATCACCTAGACAATCTAGCCGGTTTCAACTGGCTTGAGCTTTGAGACTGGGGTTTTAACCCCAGGATCCTGGCTGGTGTGGCTGGGTGTACCCAGTACCAAAAATCGCGTTAGCGCTGTTTGCAAATCCTTATGCCGATGGTAAATACTTATTGCCAATCTTGGCTAGTATCACAAAGAAAACTATCTGCGATCGCTTCTTCAAACCTGTAGGGACATTTTTCCGGAAAAGTTCTCAAGGGTAAGTTGGTTTCTCGTAGAGCTAAATCCACCCCCGCTGCAAAACCATCCTCTACAGCCTCAGCCATGGAAGACTTTAAGCTAGGATTGCGACGAAAATGGCGGTTGATTGCACGGCGCTGTTCTCTGATATTCAGAAACCAACTGCGACAACGGTTTTCTGGCTGATATTCCCACTTGAGCAGATGACCTAACAAGACAGTAAGACGACTGACTAATTCTCGGTATTCCTGTCTTCCCAACCCTTCTAATTCAGCTTGTAAATTTTGCCAGTCTAATTCTGATACTTGCCTTTCTGCTAGTGCTTGTACTTGCCACTGAGTCCAGCCATAAAAATCCTCTTCGTATCGTGAAGCCCCTTCAGATTTCATAGTCTTGATATTAAGCTTCAAGGGTAAAACTTTTACTATATATTTTACAGGTAGCCTGGGAATAAATTAAGAGACTAAGAGGATGTTTGATAAGTTTTCAGCCGTAATTTTCATCACATCTTCACCCCATTTAATTGATTAAATCCTGTCCCCTTTCCCTTCTAAAGGGAAAGGTGAGGGTGGGGTAAAATAATATTCGATACACTAATCATGACTTGACAAACATCCTCTTAGACTTCAATAATACTCCATGTCGATCGCTGCTTTGCGCAGAAGGTCGCCAGAAACCACCACTGGATCAGGAAATACTATCATTTGTGGATACTAAAGTTGCTGCTGATGAAGTTATTTCAGTGTATCACCATTTGCGACTGGCACTGTCTAGATAACGTTTGCGATTGCGGTCACACCTTTTGGGCAATTCGGCCCCCTAATATCAAAATCAATAGGAAGGTTACGTTTGGAGAAACTGAGATCAATTAGACCGTCAAAGCCCACTCCTAAAAAATCAGCCTATGCCGAGAGTAACTATTAGTTTTTTAATATAGCATTTCCCATGCTCGTGAGGTACAATTTTTTTTAGTTTGAGGGAACACCGGAATAGGGAATAGGGAATTGGTGTGTACTTCATGAGCCTGAAAAAGGCTATAAACTTGAGATTAAAACTTCCGTTAGGAATTATTTCGTTTTTAAAATTTTTTTTTATTACACATATCCATTGTACCACAAGAGTAAGAGCTAATTTCAACAATTTTTACTCTTTTTAATATTCGCTGTTTGTAGTAAAACCTCAAGATACTGTTGGCAAATAATTTGCGGTGTAAAGTGGGATTGTAGATACTCACGACCAGCTTTACCCATCTGTTCTGCTAGTGTTTGGTTATTTTGCAATAAACGGATAAATTCCGCCAGTCCCTGACCATCCCCATGGTCAAATGCCGACCCACATTCAGCCTCCGTAATTATTTGTCTTAAGCTAGAGTAGGGTGAACAAACTACCGCCAATGGCCTCCCAGCTGATAATGCTGAATACAACTTACTAGGTAATACTAAACTTTCGCTGCTGGGGCTAACACTCACCAAAGACAGGTCGCCGGCTGTGAGAGAATAGCCCAAATCTTCCTTATCTTGATAAGGTAAAAATGTAAAATTACTTAGCCCTAGTTCAAAAGCTTTAGCAATCAACTCTTCCCGTTTAGCACCCCCACCAATACACACAAACTGCACTGACTCATGTTGTAATTCTCTGGCCGCTACTAACAAAGTATCGATGTCATGACATCGCCCCATATTCCCAGAGTATAGGACTGTGAACTTATTGACTAACTTGTACTTCCAAGCAAACCAGTTTTCTGATTTGGCAATAGGTACAATTAAATCTGGGTTAGCCCAGTTATGAATTACAGAAACTTTATGGGCGACTTGGGGACAGTACTCTACAACCCGTTGTTTCATCTCTGGACTGAGAACCACAATTCCCCCTGCTTTGAGCCAGACTCGCTGATTTAAACCTTGCCAAAGTTTTGTTACCCAGTGCTGCTTTGATACTACACCCAGTGCGATCGCCACATCTGGATACAAATCATAGACTATACAAACATAGGGCAACTTCCACAGCACATTAGCCAAATAACCCACAATGGGCAAGAATGGTGGCGCTGTCGTGATCAGCAATACATCACTTCCCCGCCAAGGTGCGAGCAGATACAAAAAAGCACGAATGGTGTATAAAAGTCCATTTACAGCCTTACCGCGAATTCTCCCAGGCCACATTTGCGCAGTCCGAGACCTATAAATCCTAGTTTGCTCACGCAGTTCCACACGGGGAGCCTTACTCACCCTGAACGCATATCCGGGTTGACTGGTAAACACATTAATGTCTACCCCTTGCTGTTCTAACTGCTGCACAAGTTCCTCAATTAATTGTCCTGTAGCAGCATAGTCTGGGGGAAAAAACTGTGTGACCACAGATAACTTAATTGGTTGATCACAGGAACGATCATCAACGTTGTTTGTCAAGGGTATTAATGATTTGCGCCTCTGTTGGAGATTCTTCATAAAGAATGTTGCAAAACTTGAGGGTGTAGGCGAGCGGACTTTTGAATGAAAAGTTACAATAGACAGAAAATAAATTCAAGGTTAATATATCACCTAAGATAGGCTTTTAACAATAAACGATACAAGTCGTCACAAGTCGTCATCAAAGAAATAACATTAAGTTGAGATGTATCTATCGAGACTTAGTATTTTTGATTCACAGTTAAAATAATTAACTTCAGCTTTTTATTTAGTGATATTTCAGTATTAAATATGTCTATCATTCACAACCAAACTGACAAACCCGTAAATCCCGAACAGACGAGAAACTCCATCACACCATTTTTTCCCTATTCCCCCATTCTGGAAAATCAGCAGCAAGGGGAGGATTGGAATTATAAAGAATTGTTAAGTTTGTTACGGCGTCGAGTTGTAGTTGTTGTGGGAGTAGCCACAGCTGTGCTCACAGGTGTAGGTCTAAATATTTACTTAAATCCCAAAACCCCAGAATATGAAAGCAGTTTTCAGATGCTGGTTGAACCCGTTGATAATGGGAGTGAGGTGTTAAACTTAGGCGGTAACATCAACCCAACAAGTAACCCAATAAGTTCAAGTCGTTTCGATTACGAAACTCAAATTCTAGTGCTCTTGAGTCCTCAAGTTCTGCAAAACAGCATTAAACAGTTACAAGCTAATTATCCAAACATCAACTATGGATATCTGAGTCGAGGACTGAGGATTTCTCGTGTAGGTCAAACCAAAATTATCCAGGTCAATTATCGTAGCCAAGACCCAGTGGAAGTGAAGGATGTATTAGAGAAAATCGCCGCAGATTATTTAGGCTACAGTCAAGGACAACGGCGAATTACCCTCAGTCAAGGTTTAAAATACCTAGATGAAGAACTACCCAATATACAGAAACGCGTCAACCGGGTTCAGGAAGAATTGGAAGTGTTCCGACGTAAGTATAATTTTCTCGGTCCAGATGTCCTAGCTGGTGAAATTGGAGAGCAAACCACAGATTTAACTCAACAACTCGAACAACTGGAACTACAGCTAGCCCAAGCTCGTGCTGATTGGAATTTCTTACAAACTGAAGATGGTGTCAGGTCTGTGCTGGATAACTATCCTGTATATCGGACATTAAATCAAGAATTGCGCCAATTAGAGATTCAAATTGCCACACAATCAGCTGTTTTTCAAGATGAAAACCCCACCCTAATTACACTCAAGGAAAAACAGGACAAACTCAAACCATTAATCGAGCGAGAATCACAACTATATATCCAAACCAGGCGAGCAGAAGCAGATAAATTACTCAAATCCTTAGAACTTAATCAACAAGAACTGGAAAAAAATCGCCGAATTTTAGAACTAGAACGTCAGGAATTACCCACCCTCATCCGAGAATATACAGAAATACAACGCCGTTTAGATATTGCTAATGAAAGTCTGAATCGTTTTTTATCCGCCCGGGAAGATTTGCTCATTCAAACCTCTCAGACGGAACAAGGTTGGCAATTAATTCATTTACCTAACCTACCCACAAGTCCCATAGCCTCTTCAACTATTATCCGGGATATTATTCTGGGAATTGCCGCGAGTATCTCCCTAGGGATTGGTGCAGCTTTACTCTTGGAAAAGCTAGATCATACTTATCACAATGCTTTGAGCCTCAAAGAAAGAATCAAAGTTCCTGTATTAGGGAATATTCCCTTGAACCAAGAGATGCAGCTGGGTAAATCTTCAACCCTCAAACTCAAAGATGCTTTGATGCAATTCTCGGATGGGCTGATGGAAACAAATACTCAGAGAAGCACCGTAGCCAAACGACGCTATAGCAATTACGCTAACCATTTTATCGAAGCCATCAGGCTGCTCTACACAAATATACAATTATTAAGCTCTGATGGTCCCATCAGTTCTATTACCATCAGCTCCTCTATGCAAGGTGACGGTAAAAGTACAGTTGCCTTTTATCTGGCTCAAATAGCTGTATCTATGGGGAAAAAAGTATTACTGGTAGATGCAGATTTGCGCCGCCCTAGTATTCATACCTTGGCAAATTTAAGTAATCTCTGGGGGTTGAGTAGTTTAATTACCACGGATATGTCCATAGAAAATGTAGTCACACCACTACCTGCTATGAATGAATTATCTATCATTACTTCTGGACCTATTCCCCCGGATGCACCTAAGTTACTCTCATCAGGGAAAATGAAAAAACTGATGACACAGTTTCAATATACCTTTGATTTAGTGATTTATGATGCTCCTCCCATTGTGGGGCTAGCTGATACTAATTACATAGCTCCCCAAACCGACGGTGTGGTGATGATCGCCAGGATGGATAAAACAGATCGTTCTGTGTTTGAGCGGGCTTTAACTGATCTGAAAAATTCGCCGATTAATGTGTTAGGTGTAGTTGCCAATGGACAGCAGCGTCATTCAGACAATTACTACAACTATTATTACTACCAACCTGACGATAAATAAGCCTCCCCTCCCGGTGCTATCCATGGGAAACCTAGCTTTTCATACCCCATGGTAGCTTTACCAGATTATGGAGTTGGTTTATGACCCAGTTTGATATGAGATAAACACGATTCTAAATATATACAGTCTTCACACTTTAGTTCTTTCCCAGGATTTGCACAGCCACAGGGAGGATTGACGAAACATTCCGCAGTATTTTGCGGTGTGGAATATTTTTTCCATATATAATACACAGCAGCTTCTTTTAAACAGAAAATAATATCTTGCACCATAAAAATTACCAATTACAGCATAGGCGACCTTGTACATCTTCCCATTCGATTAACCAATGCCAAATACTGAAGCAACAGTTGATTTCAATGAATCCCTAGCATCCCTGAAACCTTGAGCCAAAGGATGCTTGGCTTGCAAAAATACCCGGGCACAATTACGTCCTGGCATTCCCGAAATTGACCCACCTGGATGAGTTCCCGCACCAGTTAAAAATAGATTTTCAATTGGTGTTTTATAGTTTGCTAATTCTGGTAAAGGACGGAAAAACACCATCTGATCTAAGGTCATATCAATATGATAATAATTTCCCTTATAAGCTCCTAATCTTTCTCCCAATTCCGCGGGACTCTCCACCCGACGGGCGATAGTTGCTGCTTTTACATTTGGCGCGTAGTTAGCCAACTTATCAATTACTCTGTCTGCAACTTGGTTTTTGAGTTCATCTGTCCAACCTGTACCTTTTAAACCCGTACCTTGCGCACCTGCTATCTGGTAGGGAGCAAAAAACTCAATCCATAAAGTATGTTTACCTGGTGGTGCTAATGTAGGATCAAGGGCGCTAGGCATGACCACATACATAGAGGGGTTGGTATCGGGAATTTCCCCCAAGGTACATTTACTGTGGGCTTGTTCAACATGAGCCATGGAATCTGCAATTAAGATCGACCCAATCAGATAATCATCTTTGTGGTCATGGTAGGGAAAATGCAGAGGTTCATCTAACGCCAAGTCGATTTTCAGGATGGTTTCGTTATTATTAATAATCCGGCGTTCTAATCTTGGTCGTAAATCCGGGTCAGCATCATCTACCTCATCAGTGTCAATAAGTTGTAAAAATAGACGTTTAGCATCAATGTTAGAGATAATGCCATATTTAGCCCGATATTCTTGACCTCCCCCAACTCGGACACCCACAGCCTTACCATTGTCAATTAATACTTTCTCTACCTGCTGCTCTGTTAAAATCTTACCACCTTTGCTAGTAACTAATTTAACTAATGCCTGGACTAAGGCCCCAGTTCCACCGCGGGGTCTAGTCATACCGGGATGATGACGCATAGCCATCATCATCACACCAATGGCTAGGTTTTTTTGTGAAGGGGGCGCACCGAGTTCGGAAGCGAGTCGAGACAGTGGGGCTTTTAAGAATTCTTCATCAAACCATTCTTCTAGAATATCCTCAGCACTATTCAACATGGTACGAACAAAATCCAAGCTTTTGGATGGTGAACCGATGACGGAAAATAAATCTTTGAATTTTTGGATGTTATAATTACCAAAAATATCTATAAATGATTTGGGTGGGGCGTTAAACATCGGACCCATGGCACTGATGACCCTTTGCCAGTAGTCTGTAAATTCTGCGTATTTTTTAGCGTCCCGTTCATTATAACGGGCGATTTCTGCACAGGTCTTTTCTACTGATTTGTGAGCTAAAAAATACTTACCATCAGGATGGGGACAAAAAACCACTGGGTCACAATCTAAGTATTGTAAACCATATTTTTCTAGTTCTAATTCTTCGACAACTGGGCCTAAATGAATAAATTCGTGATCAATTGCACACAAGTTAAATTTAAATCCCGGGGCTTCTTGGGGTAAGCATTCCTCCGTTGTGGCTGCACCACCTGGAACTGAACGCTTTTCTAGCAGCAGAACACTATAACCAGCTTTGAGCAAATACGCTGCACATACTAGTCCGTTATGTCCTGCGCCAATGATAATAACATCATACTCTTGCATATTTGTGCTTGGATAATATGGTGATAAATTATTATTATTATAATTTGGGTTAGAAAGAATTTTGTTGATAATTGTATTCTACACCTGTGGTTATATGTCATGTAGTTTTACCCTGGTGTGGTTATCTATACCCCTTAATTTAAACTCTGGATATTCAACAATATATCTACAGTAAGTTATATACAAATAGCTGGTATTAATAATTAATTATCTTTGGCGTCTTTGGCGATCGACCGATCGCCCTTGTTGTCATACCATAATAATGGTTGAAATACGAAGGATTTAAAGTTCTTATCCTCACCTTGTGAAAAAGCAATAAATCCTCACCACCTCAAAGATGTGAACTACCTACACTGACCTGGCGGTACAGTATAGGCTTCCCAATTCATCGGATACCGCCTCAGCCTTCGTAGATTTTTTACGTCCCGAAGACTTTGGTCTTACATCCCCTCCAAGGGCACAAGAGCTAGTTCCTAACTCTAAAAGTCGCAATCCTTCATTTCTAATATTTATCGCCGCATTAATATCTCTATCATGCTGTTTTTGGCAGTGGGGACAATCTACAAGCCTTACACCCAATGAATCATAACCTTACCTCCCTATCGGGTAGGTGTGAGCCTTCTTGCTGTTTAAGGTAAAATTTCTGTTAAGTTCATTAAGCATCTACAGCTTGCCCAGTTTTTATAAGGTACTCAGTATGACATCCACAGCATCTTCCGCCCTGCCAAATTTTTGTGAAGGAATCCAATATTTTGGTGAGGCCTTGCCAAATTTTGCAACTTATGGTAAAATAGCTGCAATAGAACCAGGAAAAAAGGCGATCGCCGATCCCACAGATCCCGCAGCGGTATATCAAACCTTACTAGCTGCCGATGCCCTGCGCTATTTAACCCTACAAATCACAGCCAGTAAAGCTTCCGGACATCCGGGCGGTTTTGCCAGTCAAGCAGAAGCCTACGCAGCCTTGGTAATGCTAGGTCATAAAAACATCATGACAGAAGTGGGACACCACGCCCCCGGATTCTATAGCGCCATGTTTTTAGACCGCTCCCTAGAAGACATGGGGATTAATACAGTACAGCAACTGCGCGATCGCTTCCGGGAAAAGCACGGACTTTTAGGGCATCTTTCCGGCTACATCCCCGGCATTCTCGCACCCGCCGGACCCCTAGGACAAGGACAACACTTTGCCATGTCAGCCGCACTGCTGCACCCAGATAAGTTATTCCCCTTCACCCTGGGTGACGGCGGACTAGGCGAACCATATATTATGAGTTCCATGGCACATTTTAACACAGCCTATCCCAGTGCCACCAACTTCTTACCCGTCCTGGTGTGGAATGGCTACAGCCAAGAACATCATAGTATGGTTTCCCTCAAAACCAACGCCGAAATGAAAGCCTATTGGCAAGGAAACGGTTTTGCAGAAGTAATTCTAGTCGATGCCAAAGACTTTGACGACCAACACCAACCAGGGGACTATGTTGATAGTACCGCCTTTTCCTTTGAGCAGCGCCTAGCCTTCACCAAAACCGTACTTTTAGGCATAGATAAAGCCGCCCACTCCGCCCTCAACGGCAAACTTACCGTATTTATCATTAAACAACTCAAAGGCGCAGGGGTTCACGCCCGCGGTTCCAAATCTCATAACCTCTACCCCAAAGACACCCTAAACGCACCCCACATTATCAGTGCATTGCAAACCCGCGCCCTCCCCCCAGAAGCTTGGGAAATAGTCAGAACCAACGCCGAACGCGCCGGTGGCGGACCCGCAGCCAAAACAGTAGTCACAGAATTTGAATTACCATTACCAGACCTAGGGAAATTACCCCTAGAAGAATATACAGTCGCAGGTGACCCCCAAGTTTCCACCACCGCCATGGGGCGCTTAGTGGGAATCGTCGGTAAACAAGATAGTAAATTCCTAGTCACCAACGCCGACGGTAACGAAGCATCAGGAATTGCTAACATTAACCAAGCCCTCAAAGTCATTCACCCCACCACCGATGATTTATATAACCAAGCACCCAACGGTCAAGTTTATGAACCATTGAGTGAAGATGCTTGTGCAGGTTTAGCTGCGGGTTTAGCCCTCATGGGTGCGAGAACCCTATGGTGTTCCTATGAATCCTTTGCCATCAACGGGTTACCAATTTGGCAAACAGTCACCCAAGCCATGGCAGAATTACGCCGTCAAACTCCCTCAACCATCACCTTATTTACCGCCGGTGCATTAGAGCAAGGGCGCAACGGTTGGACACACCAACGCCCAGAAATTGAAGCATACTTTGCTTCCCTCATGCGTAATGGTAATATTTTCCCCCTATTTCCCCCCGACGCTAACAGCATTCAAGTTTGTTATGACTGGGCTTTGAACACCAAAAATAAAGGAATCGTCATCACCGCCAGTAAATCACCCTTACCAATTCGTACCACCCTAGAACAAACTCGCCAAGGTTTAGCAGACGGCGCAATCTTATTACAAGAAGTTCCCGGTGATAAACAAGTTGTATTTGCAGTCATTGGCGATATGACCTTAATTCCCGTATTTGAAGCCGCCGCTTTCTTAGAAACTGAAGGTATAGGCGTAAAAATTGTTTCCATCATTAACCCCCGCCGTTTGTATCGTCCTCATGACACAGCTTGGGAAACTTGCTCAGAACCCGATGGCGGTTTCATGGATGATGCTCAATTTGCCCAATTATTCAGCGGTGACGCATTAATTGGTGTCACTGGTGGCGCAGCGGCCATGCTTGAACCAATCATGTTACGCAGCAACTGCAAACGTGATACTTTCGCCTGGAAACGTGGGGAAACCACCGCCAGCGCCGGGGAATTGATGGCCTTTAACGGGTTAACTGCTGAAGAATTGACTAAACGCGCCATTGAATTAGTCCACTAAACTCAGTTTTCACCCTTGACCACATACCCAAGTCCCTTAGAGGATGTTTGTCAAGTCATGATTAGTGTATCAACTATTGTTTGACCCATCCCTAACCCTCCCCTTGTAAGGGGAGGGGACTGGATTTTATTGTTTTTTGTGTGTTCGGTGTGTTCCCCAATCCTTCGGTGTTCCCTGTTCGGTGTGTTCCCTTTCCTCACTGATAATTTCTCAACTCAAATAAGATTCCTATATTACCTAGAAAATTGAGCAATAGGCATTCTGGGCGGTGCTGTTCTCCACATTAAATCAATCTCCTCTGCTGTCAGTTCATAGGCTTGGTTAACTAAATCAGCAAGTCGATATTCTAATTTTACAGCTTCATATTTCCGACTTTGGATTGCTGGAACATAATCATTATATCCTTGACGCAGCGCTTTAAACTGGGAGACACCCAAAGGGTCAACTGTTTTAGATTTTGGCATTCTTTTTCTCACCTCTTCCACAAACTCAGCCAATTCTAAACCAGCGAAATCTCCTAATTTTTGTCCCAGCTTCTCAATTTTAAATTCTATTTGCAACCACTCCAGGAAATCTTGCTCAACTTCCCCGTTCAGTTGAGTAATTTCAATTAACTTGGTAACTATTATTTCTACTTCTGCACGTATTTCTGCGGTAGGTGACGCAATGGGTAGAGTTTCTATCAAATAGCCGGCAGGGTTTAAAGCCTCATCTTTCATCCGTGGTAAACGTCGCCAATTATACCACCATATCAGAGGAGAATTGAGAACTCCCAGAATATATAAGTCAGATGTGGGAATGATAAAACCCTTATCATTTGTAAAATAAGCTCGTGTATCATAGCTGTAAGCTGGATGAAATTGTATTACCTGATAAATTATTTTAGGTTGTTCCAAAAGAGGGTAGAATGATGGTGATGCTTGCAGCTGCCACCATAACTGTTTACCCGCTCTAGCTTCCAACTTATTTCTATAAATTTCTAAATGTTGTTTGATTACAGGATATTCTTCTATATCTATATCTTTGTGAGCGAAAATCATCCATAAATTTTCCCATTTAGGAACCCACCTTTTAATATCTTGGCCTCTTAAATAAGGCTGAATGATTTCTGCAGATTTCGGGTCAGCTTGAACCAACTTCTTCTTAGTCGCTTCATCTATTAAAAACGCCTCATTAAAACCTGTCTTGATTCCATAACAAGGTTTTACCCCAGCAAACTCCTTTAACGGAACTCCTACCCGCTGAATTTTCCCCATTAATTCCTCAACCGCAGGGGGTTCTAAACTCCAAGCATTGCTAGTAAACCGCGACCAAGGGATAGTATAACTGTTCTCTGGATTCTGCACATATTGAGTCAGGTTAATTTTAGCTATCTCCTGACGGGGAACAGAACAAACTAAAACTGATTGATTCTCATTTGATATCTGAACAATTTTAGGTTTCCTCACTACCACAATACAGGGAAAGGTATCAGCATCTTGAAAAATTGGCGCGTGTCCAAAATCTATAATTTCTTCAAATACACTCGACTCAGAAAAGAACCGTCGCAACGGTTCACCGTAACCAGAACGTAACCATTTATTAGTAACAATATAAGAAAGTATTCCTTCTGGCTTTAATAAATTTAAACCTTTTTCATAGAAATAAACATAAATATCCGCAACTCCATTATAACTTTGATAATTTGCTTGTAAATAAGGTTTAAATTCTGATAATAATTCCTGACGGATATAAGGAGGATTCCCAATTACGACATCAAAACCACCCTCAGCAAACACTTGGGGAAACTCACCTCCCCAATTAAAAGCTAAATCTGTCAGTTGTGAATCACCCACAATAGAATTACCAACTTTAATATTATCATCCAAATAAGTTAAACTTTTTCCCTGAGTTGCAGTTTTTAACCACAAAGATAACTTAGTAATTTCTACCGACTCCGGCGATAAATCAACGCCAAACAAGTTATTACTGAGAATAGTTCTATCTAATTCGATATTTTCTAACCCCTGATATTCCAGAAAGAGTAAATTATCATTAACTCGTCGATACTGACTTTCTAAATAATCAAAAGCTGCAATTAAAAACGCACCTGAACCACAAGCGGGGTCAATAACTCGCGTTTTTACTAATACCTCATCTCGGTAAGTTAACCAAAACTGAATTTCTTGTTCTCGCTGTTGTAGTGTATCTGCTGCTAGCTCAAACCGCTGTCTTAACTCATGCTCTCGCGTTTGCAAATAACCACCAATGGCTACTTCAACGATATATTGCGTAATATAAGCAGGGGTGTAAAATACCCCTAATTTCTTACGCTTACCTTGTTTTTTATCAAATTCCTTTTGAGTGATATCAGCTTTTAACTCTTCTAAATCTGTAATTGACTGCTCAAAAATCCGTCCCAGAATATCTACGGAAACTTCGGAATCAAAATCAAAGCGCGTCAGTTGTTTCAGTTGAGTACATAAAGAATCTGGAATATTTAACTGTTCATCTAACAGGGAATCATGTTGAAACAAACCCCCATTATAACCCGGAATTGGTGGATCATCATGACCTTGGTCAACCCAGCGGAAAACATTTTTATAAATTTCCCAAATCGGAACAGGAGTATAAGGGTTTCTACTATCATGAGCATTACTAATTGTCCTCTCTGGTAATAGTCCCCTATCCTCACAAAAAGCAATAAATAAAATTCTATCTAAAGTCTTTTGTGCTTTCTCAATTAAAACTTGCTCCCGGTTGGGAATATTTAAATCACAGATAAAGCGGAAATGTTTAACAATGTTTAATCTAACTTGCTGATATTCGTCATAGAGTTGTTTTGTAATTTCCTCTTGTGCTTGATTAGAAGCAGTTAACAACCTATCAATTACAGATACATTTTTAATGGGTAGAAAATTTTGCCGACAAAAAATAAAGTAAAATATTTTAAATTCCTGGAAATCTGCTAAATCTGTCAAAGAGAACCTTTGATAATAAGCAGGAGTTTTATTAATGTGATAGAGTCTTAACTCTCGATAATTAGAAATAATAATCCAATGACAATCAGGTGTATAATTAGCATAATGCCATCCTTGATCAACCGCTGATTTGTCCCTTCCAGATACAGCACGGTCTAAATTATTTTTACTTCCTTTTAATTCAATGGGCGCAACAACTAAACCCTGTAATTTTACTTGACCTTTATGGTTTTCTACGGCTGTAAAAAATCCCAAAGCTGCATCAGCAGCACCCCCACCATCAGCGATATGTTTTTCTGGGTAAATTTCCCAAGCTTTACCACCACCATCAATGACTGAACGATAACCCAACACATTTTGAAAGATATCTTTGAGAAAATCACCATGTAAGGAAACTTCACTTATTTGGTCAAGTGTACCTGTTTGTAGAGCCTTAACCCATTTTTGAATAGTCTGGTGACGTTGCTCTAAATCGGAGGGAAACTTAAAATTACCTAAAGCATTTTTGAGAGCCTTTTTTTGAAATAAAGCTTTATCATCTTGCTGAATCATATATCCATATTCTCAGTAACTATATGCTGTTTTAAAAACCTTAAACTCATGTATATAGCATTTCCCATGCTCGTGAGGTACAATTTTTTTTAGTTTGAGGGAATAGGGAATTGGTGTGTACTTCATGAGCCTGAAAAAGGCTATAAATAAACAAGTATACATTATACATTAGCATCTACCATCTCAATAACCGATGATACATATACCTAATCCTGATAAAATACTTAGTGGCTAAGTATACTTTATATGTTGTTGAGATTTTATACCTGCGTCTTAATCCATCTTAATATTCACCCATAGGTAAAAAAATGGGGACACCACCGACTGAACAGCAGTATCCCCAAAAACCTATTGCCAAATATAGATAAGGATAAACAAAACAATCCAAATCACATCTACGAAGTGCCAGAATAACGAGGTCGCATTGACCCCAAAGTGACCGGAATCGTAGTTTCCCGGTAAGAAAGAACGGAAAAAAATAATCAACTGTAACAGAATACCAGTGAGAACGTGCAAACCGTGAAAACCAGTCAGCAGATAGAACATCCCACCGAATACCCCGGAAGTGAACCCAAACTCGAGGTTACTCCATTCAATACCTTGTCCCACTAAAAAGTAGGTACCCATGGCCATAGTGGCGGCCAGATAGATGCGAAATCCCCTTAAATCGTGTTTTTGTAGGGCTCGTTCTGCTAAGTAAATCACAAAGCTACTGGAAACAAGAATGACTGTATTGATGGCGGGTTCTATAATTTCTAGCCCGGAAACTCCATCTGGTAACCAGTTAGGAGTTGTGGTTTTGTAGACGATATACCCGGCGAAGAAACTCAGGAAGATAACGCTTTCCGATAGGAGGAACACAATGAAGCCAAACATTTTATTGCCTTCTTCGTCGTGTTCGTGTTCAACGCCTGTGTGATGGTGAGGTAATTGCAACTCTTCTGAGTTGATGGAACTGTCCATTGATGGGAATTCTCCTTTTTTAAACCCAGAGGAACGCGGAGATTTAGTCTGCGTTTTTTAATGCGGGGTTGTTGGCTGTTAAGGGTTCTAATTTGCCGTAGCCGTAAGGTTCAGAAATAATGATGGGAATTTCCTCGAAGTTTTCCACTGGGGGGGGTGAAGAAACCATCCACTCTAGTCCGATCGCTCTCCAGGGATTATCAGGTGCTTTTTCCCCTTGCATCCAGGAAATGACCATGTTGAAAATGAATGGTAAGGTGGACATTCCCAGCATGAAAGCCCCCAGACTGGCGATAATATTCCAAAATTCGTACTCTGGAGCGTAGGAGGAAACCCGGCGTAACATTCCTTGCAAACCCAAGGGGTGCATGGGTAAAAAGTTCAGGTTAGTGCCAATAAATGTTAGCCAAAAGTGCAATTTACCCCAGCCTTCGTAGTACATTCTGCCGGTCATTTTGGGGAACCAGTGGTAAATGGCGGAATATAAACCCATGGTCACTGTGCCAAAGAGGACATAGTGAAAGTGACCGACCACAAAGTAAGTATTGTTGACGTGTACATCTACAGGTACTGAGGAAAGCATAATACCTGTGATCCCGGCGAATACAAACATGATTAAGCCACCCAGGGAAAACAGCATGGCTGTATCTAGCCGCAGTTTACCGCCCCAAATGGTTGCTACCCAAGCAAATACTTTAATCCCTGTGGGTACGGATACAAACATGGTGGTGAGCATGAATATTAACCGCATCCAACCAGGTGTACCACTGACGTACATATGGTGTACCCAGACGATACCACTGACTACCGCAATTAACATTGAGGAGATGGCAACTACTTTGTAGCCAAACAATGGTTTGCGGGCGTAGACTGGGAATATTTCTGAGAAAATGCCAAAGATGGGCAAGATAATCACGTAAACAGCCGGGTGGGAGTAAAACCAGAAGTAATGCTGAAACATCACTGGATTACCGCCGTGGCTGGGGTTAAAAAAGGCAGTTCCTGCGGTCAGGTCTAGTAGTAACATCACTGCACCGGCTGTGAGTGCAGGTAATCCAAACAATTGGATAATCTGGGCGCTAAATACTGCCCAGACAAATAAAGGCATCCGAAAGAAGCCCATCCCCGGGGCGCGCATCTTGACGATGGTGGTAACAAAGTTAACAGCACCCATGATGGAGGAAACACCGGAGATGGCTACTGCTAGTAACCAAACTACTTGACCATTAATTAAGTTACCGGTGGGGTTTTGCAAGCTTACTGGTGGGTAAGACCACCAACCGGCTTGGGCTGGACCACCGGGGACTAAGAAACTGGTCATTAAGAGAATCCCTACCACCGGTACCATCCAAAAGGCGACGGCGTTGAGTCGGGGAAATGCCATATCCCTCGCCCCAATCATTAGGGGTACTAGATAGTTGGCAAAGCCTACTAGGGAGGGAAATGTCCACAAGAACAGCATGACAGTGCCGTGCATGGTGAACATCCCGTTATAAACGGTGCGGTCTACTAGGTCAGATTCGGGTGTAATTAGTTCTCCGCGAATTACCATGGCGAAGATCCCGCCGACGAGAAAGAAGATAAATGAGGTGACCAGGTACTGTATACCAATTACCTTATGGTCGGTGCTAAAGCTGAAGTATTTTTTCCAGCTACCTGGTTGCTCACCAGGGTGACTGATGTCTGTAACAGAGATATGTGTCATTGGTCATTACCCAGGATAATTGACTAGAGGAGATGTTGCTGGTGCTACTCTAGCCCAACCGTTTTTGACTGGCTGACTGGCTGCTTGGGCATACTCAGAGGCTGCCTGATTTGGGGCTGGTGTGGGCTTTTGGGTGGCAGCGTAGGATAGCCATTGATGGTAATCTTCGGGAGATTCCACAACTACATTGGCCTGCATGGTGGCAAAGTATGTACCACTATATTGAGAATCGGTTAACCGATACTGTCCCTCACGGATGGGTGTAAATTCAAAGTCAATGGTGTGGTTGGGTACAATGTCCTGCTTGAGGCGGAATGCAGGAATATAGAAGCCATGTAGCACGTCTTCTGATTTTAGTGCTAAACGTACCCGGCGATCGCTTGGTAAGTGCAATTCGGTACTGGTAACATTTGTTTCAGGATAGTGGAACACCCACGCCCATTGTTTAGCCACTACATCAATGTTTTCTACCGGTTCCCCTTGCTCCTGGGGTGCTGCATCAGCGGATTCCATACTTACAGGATGATGCAAATGGACTAGTTCCATGGGTCCTTGAATCCCCATTTGCTCGTAGACTTGGTAGCTATAGGCAGCAATCCATAACACTAACATAATGGGGATTGCTGTCCACACCACCTCTAAGGTAACGTTACCCTCAATGTGGGGGCCATCGCTCAAGTCCCATCTTTGTGCCCGGTGGAAAATGATCGAGTACATCAGAGTCCCGGTTACACCTAAAAAGATGAATGCACCCAGGGTGACTAAGAAGCTAATTAAATCATCAATTAGCTGAGATTCTGCTGCTGCTTGGGGGGGAAGCCAGCTATAAGCCTGCTGTCCTATCCAGAGACTGATGATAGTCACAATGGTTGCAGCCACCAACACGGTGAAAATATTTGAAATCTTCCGCAAGTCCATAATTGTTAGTTACTTGAGCATTGTGTTTAGGTCTGCGCCCATTCTCAGCAAGTTATCTGCTGTATTATGTATGCCAAATTCTGCCGCCATTTGCGCTCCTAGTGTGCCGTGGACGTACATAATCAACATCACTACTATTCCAGTGGCTAAATAACTCCACTGCACTTCTTGTGCTGGGTCTTGACTCCAAATAAAACGCTGCCATCCTCTCCAAACAGTCATCCCTAGAATCAGCCCCAGCAAGAATACCCCACCCACACCATGCCAAAGCATGGTTTCCATGGCCTGCATTCCCCAAGCACTTTTGACATCACTAGATGGTGTTGCGAGCAGCATTTCATAAAAGCCCGCAGCTACAGTGAAAATAGTAATGATAGTGGAGCCGACCATGTTGTACCACCCCACATCAAAAAAGTTGGCAGGTTCGACAGGAATGGCTAAAAACTTGAAGACCCATTTTTGCCAGGGGAACAGCATACCTACAAGATCAAAGGTAATGCCAATGATGAACAGACCCAAGGTAAGATGGACTAAGTTAGGATGAATGGGAATCGAGTAGGGTAATCCATTGGCCCCGAATTGGCCGCTTATTTGATCAATTAATTCCGAGTTCATGGCAAGATACCTTCCTTGACTGCTTCAACAACTGGTACTGTGTGCAGTCCATATACCCACACCAGTTGATCTCCCAGATATACTTGCACGCCGACAATCACAGTTAACAACAACCCAGCCAGCATATAATGAATGGGCAATTTGTACGGGTTGCGGCTGCGAATTACATACCGCCAAGCTGTAACGGATGCGATAATTCCCGATAGGGACCAACCAACCAATGTATGTACATTTAATACTGATTTAGCTTGGGTGTAGGGTTGTGCTAAACCGGCTTCAAATTGACCGAAAATAATGGCCACGAAGATAGCGATGGTCGCCACAAACATATTCCACCAACTCACTTCAAACAGATGAGTTCTACCAGTAAAGTAACCGAGTATATCGCAGAAGAATGCAAACAAAACCATCGCAATTACGAAGTGGACAATGATGGGGTGCATCGTATCTGGATAGGGCAAATTGTGATCGTTTAAAGATGTCAGATACTCAAGCATTGTGTTCTCCTGGACATATCTATTGCACCTCACTTGTCAATGTTGCAAATCCTCACACCACTATCATGATTAACACGTGACCGGAGTTTGTATAGCTACTTGCAGCGAAATCCGGTCAATGTCAAAATATCTTACTCCTAGGTCTCTACTGAAGCTCAAAGTGATGCCGTTACTATTTATCATCAAGCATTGAGTTCAGTTCATTTGTTCATGCCGATAATCTACAAGAGCAATTTTTAATTTATCTAACAAAATTGCTGTTTTCTGTCGGAACTGTGTAACCTATCTTTTAGCTTAAAGATTTTTTTACTAATTGTCAAAAAAAATTAGAGAAAGTTGGAAAATTGTTTATCTGAAGCAACGTAATATTTCTCTAATGTAAATTATCTTGCTATTTTTCATATATTGCATATATGAAAACTTTTAGATGTATAATCTGATAGGAATACGGGGAAAAAGCCATACATTAATCAATTATTAATTTGTGATTTCCATGACTTAACACATCTGTGAGGATGTTTGTCAAGTCATGATTAGTGTATCAACTATTGTTTGACCCCACCCTAACCCTCCCCTTGTAAGGGGAGGGGACTAGATTTTATTGTTTTTTGTGTGTTCCCCAATCCTTCCCAATCCTTCGGTGTTCGGTGTGTTCCCTGTTCCCTAAGATAAAAATTACCTGTTGAAAACTTATCAAACAACCTCTAAGAGTAAGTATTCAATCATTGAACAGCAATCTTTACCCTTTAATGGCAAGGACTTAACCAAAATCAGGGTAGGGTAGGTAATTTAGGGACGATTATACATCCACCTCAAAGGTTTTCCCTTCTACTGTTACTTTGTCGCCTAATACTAATTTGCGTCCTCTTCGGGTTTCCACTGTACCATTGACTTTTACGCCACCATCAATAATCATCAGCTTGGCTTGTCCTCCGGTTGCGGCTACACCCATGAATTTGAGAAACTGGTCTAGTTTAATCATTTAATTCGTTTTGCACGGGTCATATTTGATCCTATATGCCAGATGGCTAGTGATTCGCTATGCTGTCAGTATGTTGTTGCTCTGGGTGCAAGGTGAGAAGATATTGGCAAGTACTAGGGTTATTTTGGAGTACGGCGATCGCCTCTGAGATGGAGTATCGCCTGAATTTTCTGATAGCTACCCTCAGCAGTCTGGGTAATCTTGCAGGTAGTTTATTCGGACTCTTCTTATTTTACCGGACTGGTTACACCTTTACCGGCTGGTCATGGTCGGCGGCTTTACTAGTTCTGGGAATTTTTACTCTACTACAAGGGTTTTCAGCTACTTTTTTAGCGCCAAACCTCAATCGCATTGTCCGCCATGTCCAGGAAGGTACATTAGATTTTGTGTTACTCAAACCTATCCGCAGTCAGTTTTGGCTTTCGACTCACACCTTGTCACCTTGGGGACTACCAGATTTAGTTTTTGGTAGTATTGTCATTGGCTATGCAGGTACAAACCTGGGTTTAGGCATCAAGAATTACCTGATGAGTGCAGTACCGTTGTTATTTGGTTTGGTAATTCTTTATAGTCTCTGGTTTATACTGGGTGCTACCAGCATTTGGTTTGTAAAAATATACAATTCTACAGAAGTTCTGCGGGGTTTGTTAGAAGCTGGTAGATATCCGATGGTAGCTTATCCCACGGCTTACCGCTTTTTCTTTACTTTTGTAGTACCAGTGGCATTTTTAACTACAATACCAGCGGAAGCTATGCTGGGTCGGGGTGAAGTTAACTGGTCTATAGGTGCTGGGGTGTTAGCTGTGGTGCTGTTCTGGGTTTCTAGTAGTTTTTGGCGGTTTGCCTTGCGCTTTTATACCAGTGCTTCGAGTTAGGGCGAGAAGTGTCCAAATTAAAAATAATTATAAATTACTGTTGAGCCAAGTTCTAAAATTACGCATAGCTTGACTTCTGCCAATAGTTAAACATTGCTGAACATATTCATTAATTAATTCCACAATGGGGATATTAGGAAAATTAGGACTAGATAGAACTTTGAGATATTTTCCTTCCTGTAGCACAGAAATTTCTAAACCTTGTTTTGTATATCGCCACAGTTCAGGAACTCCTAAAATCTCATAGTTATCAAATCGAGTCCGGGAAGTAATATCAATTTCAATTGCTAAATCTGGTGGTGGGTCTACAGTTAAATCAAGACGATTTTTAGCAATTACAGCAGCTTGATTTTGAATATAAAAACAAGTATCTGGTTCGACTGCTTGCCGCATTTGTTCGTTTTTTAGTGTAGTGGAACCAAAAGGTTCAAAATCAATTTGGAGTGTTTCTAGCAAAATTTTAACTAAATCACCAATATATTCTTTATCTTTTTCGTGTTCAGGTAAAGGAACCATAATTTCTAACCAACCATCACTATAAGAAATACGTGCAGCGCGTTTTTCTCCCATTTCTGCCAAAATATTTTCTAACTGCTGCCAAGTAATATCTTGTAGCAACATTTCTTGTCCTGGTTTGACGATAATCTGTTGTAGTTCTAAAAGCATACCGCCGCAAAGAGTGAGTGTAAATATTATTCTAAATCCTGCTTGGGGATTTAGGCGATCGCTCAAC
Organism: Anabaenopsis tanganyikae CS-531; assembly: GCF_029891675.1. NCBI lineage: Bacteria > Bacillati > Cyanobacteriota > Cyanophyceae > Nostocales > Nodulariaceae > Anabaenopsis > Anabaenopsis tanganyikae. Next base: position 3,264 of record NZ_JANQDF010000092.1, on the reverse strand, counting down.
CATAATTCTCTTGTTTAAATATAGCTAAAATCCGTTAAAATTAAAGCTTATGGATTATGGATAGGGGGATACAAGGGTGCCTACACTGGGGGTTAATATTGACCACATCGCCACCATCCGTCAAGCGCGACGGACAGTGGAACCGGACCCCGTAGCAGCGGCGGTACTGGCAGAATTAGCGGGTGCTGATGGCATTACTGTACATTTACGGGAAGATCGGCGGCATATTCAGGACAGAGATGTGTTACTGTTACGGCAAACAGTGCGATCGCACCTCAACTTAGAAATGGCCGCCACGGACGAAATGGTGAGAATTGCCCTTGATATTAAACCCGACTACGTGACCTTAGTGCCCGAAAAGCGGGAAGAAGTTACCACAGAAGGCGGACTAGATATCGCTGGGCAAACTGCTAGAATAGGGGAAATAGTTGATAAATTGCAGAGCGCTGGTATTCCGGTGAGTCTATTTATTGATGCCCAAGATGCACAAATTGAAGCATCTGTCAAGGTCAAAGCCCAATTTATTGAACTGCACACCGGCCAGTACGCTGAGGCTAAAGAGGAAAAAAGTCGCCAGCAAGAACTAGCCTTATTAGCTCACGGATGTGAGCAAGCAATAAAAGCCGGCTTACGGGTTAATGCAGGACATGGACTGACCTACTGGAACGTTTACCCTGTAGCTGCATTACCAGGAATGGAAGAACTCAACATTGGTCATACCATTATCAGTCGAGCAGCATTAGTAGGAATAGAAAGAGCAGTCCGGGAAATGAAACAAGCCATACAGGGGCTGTAACTATATCTACTGGTAGAAATTCAAAATAGAGGGGTTGGAACTGCGAAATCCACCAAATTTTGGAGTTACATCTTTGAGAAGGAAGTTCTATGACCTCAACAGAGTCTAACGGTCTACCCCTTTGGGTACAGCACAGAGATCAAGTACTAGAACAGAGTACAAATATCGAATGGCGCTATGGGAAGTTTCCCGACTATACCCGTTCCAATGAGAATCTGGCGAAGGAGAGTACACGTAATCATCCCCAAGGTTCACTAGAGGCGATAGTGCAAAATCTGGTGAGAACTTTTGATGTAGAAGCTAACTTCAAAACCAACCCCCAGCAGTGGATATCAGTTGTCAATGATCAGTTCCGCATGAGTACCAATGGAGGTCCTAGCTACACTCTATCAGATGTGGTAGAGTCAGGGACTTACAAGCTGTTGATTGGTAATACTCAACATTACAAAGCTGCTGAGGAAAACTTTGAAACATCCACAAACCTCTTCCATACAGCATTTCCCGAAGGATTTCTCTGGGAGGTGTTAGAAGTGTTTTCAGCACCCCCGACTGTGGCTTTTAAGTGGCGACATTGGGGACACTTTAAAGGTGCATATAAGGACTACGCACCCACAGGAGAAACCATAGAAGTAATCGGTATGAGCATTGCCCATGTTAGCGATGACTTGAAAATCCTCTCCTTGGAACACTATTATGACAACACCAAGTTTTTGGAGAAGCTGACAGCAAGCGCAAAACCAGAAACTGGCGATCGCGATCGGGTGGTATCAGCCATACCAAAGCAGAAGCCAGGAAATTTTTGGAGTTTTCTCCAAAAATTGTGGTATGGGCAAGAAAAACCCAAAAGTGACTCAAGAAAACCTAGTGCTTGTCCATTTAGTGCCTTAATTAGGTAATTCCGGTTTAATTATTTTTCAGGGTGACAGTGGTGCATCTTCCTCAATTTATTGAATAGCAAGGGTTGAAAAATGCAAACATATTATTACGTTTTGGCAAGTCAAAAATTTCTCATCCACGAGGAACCAACCTCGGAGGTGCTCAAGGAGCGGACTCGATACTACCATGAACAAGAAAAAGAAATTGATTTTTGGTTGGTGAAGCAGCCAGCTTTCCTAGAATCACCTGAAATGGCACAGGTAAAAGCGAAGTGTCCTCAACCTGCCGCAGCCATTATTTCTACCAACCCCCAATTTATAACCTGGTTAAAACTGCGATTTGAGTATGTGATTACCGGAGAATTTCAGGCTCCCTCCGAGACTATCTCGGATCCTTTAGCATCTCTGAGCTATGTCTCTTAATATACTCTTATATTCCTGAGTTTGCTACTGAGGACTTTAGTCCTGATATTTTTGGGGACTAAAAGAGAAGAAAATCTAGGGTAGGTACAATACCTACCCTGACGGTAGGGGAACAAAAAATGCATTTTTGAAATCTTGGGCAAAGATTCCACCTGACGGCTAACAAAGAAGCTGCAAATCAAAAGATAAATTAGAGCCGTCTTGTGATGTGCAAGTGGTAGTGAATTTTGAAAGCAGTTTTGGGAGAATTTAGCTATCATTATCCTTCAATAGGTCTTGTTGAGAATCCGGTCATACGGTTCTAGTTTCTTGGCTTCAACCCCTTTTTACCCCTCAAGAATTCCATTTATGCCTGCCAATTTTATCCATAAATTTGATACTTTATCTAGGGCATTAGCACTGACTGCAGCCAGTTTGATGGGGAGCATGACTTTTGTGTCCGCCCAACAAAATCTTCCCGTTTGTGAACTCCCGCGCCCTGGGGAATATGTGTTATTGGTACTGAGTCCTAGGGCAGATAGTTACCAACAGCTACGCAATATTATACCAAATCAGATTCAAGCTACAACTTGCCGATATCTTACTGATACAGTCACACGCATAGGCGGATTTAACAGTATTGATGACGCGAATCGTTGGGGAAGATATATAAAGAATATTGCTGGCTTATCTAGTATCATCAGTACAAGAGCAGTAGCGGGTGATGTTGTACTAGATCCAGTTCAACCACCACCAACTCCAGGTCAGACAATTAGCTTTAATCCCCAATTACTAGGGGATGGTTATGCTGTATTGGTAGATTATTTCAATCGTCCAGAACTAGCAAATAGTATACAACAAGTAGTAGGCGGTAACATAGGTTTAGTTTCCTACGGACAACGCCCTTACCTATTGGCGGCTCATACTGGGAACCAACAGGAGGCATACAGGAAACTACAAAGGCTCAACGAAAGCGGTTTTTTTGCCATTCTAGTAGATGGAAATAAGGTAATGTTACTGCGCTCATCTGTAGCTGCTATATAAAAACTAGACAAAGCTAGACTTTACTTTCTACTTCAACGGGAGCATGGGAGCGGTTATCCCTGGTGTAGACTTGCACGCCTTAGCCAGACGCGATATTTCTCTTAAGATTTACAAGAAAGACTACCGCTATCATTGCTTGGTTTTCGC